>CALMOI010000499.1 GCA_937871735.1 uncultured Comamonadaceae bacterium | reverse complement strand
CGTGCTGTTTGCGGGCCTCACGCCCGTGGCCGCGGTAGAGGCCAAGCGCCTGAATGTGAACGTGGCGGGCAAGATGGCCCAGGCTGAACGCTACGCCCGCGGCCTGTCCATGGATGTCGAATGGGCCGCCCCCTGGGTTGCCGAAGGCCGTGCTGATCCCTGGCCCGATGGCGCGGGCCAGCACTTTGCGCTGCCGTTTGCCTACTCATGCAACGGCCGCCCCTTCGCCCGCCAAAGCCCCGAGGCCAGCGGCACCTGGTTTCGTGACCTGCGCCACCCCGCGCAACTGGCCCGCCCGCTGCAAGGCTTTCACACGCCCGATGGCCTGCTCGACCTGCTGCGGCGCAGCCGCGCCACGGCCGAGGCCAAGCTTCAGCAAGAAGGCTATGCCTACCTGCGCCTGCGCGACTACCAGCAGCACGCGATTGCGGCAGTGGAGCACGCCCTGGCAGCAGGCCAGTCGCAATGCCTGCTGGCCATGGCCACCGGCACCGGCAAAACGCGCACCATCATTGGCCTGATGTACCGGTTTTTGAAGGCCGAGCGCTTTCGCCGCATCCTGTTTTTGGTAGACCGCACCGCGCTGGGCGACCAGGCGCAAGACGCCTTCAACGAAGCCCCGCTCGAAGGCGGCATGCCCCTGTCCAAAATCTACAACGTGGCCGAGCTGGGCGACATGGCCGCCGAGGCCGAAACCCGCGTGCAGGTGGCCACCGTGCAGGCCATGGTGCGCCGCATTTTTGCCAGCGATGCACCGCCCCCGCTCGATGCGTTCGACTGCATCATCGTGGACGAAGCCCACCGGGGCTACACGCTCGACCAGGACATGACCGAAGGCGAGCAAGCCCTGCGCGACCCGGCCCAGTACCTCAGCAGCTACCGCCGCGTGCTCGACTACTTCGACGCCGTCAAAATCGGCCTCACGGCCACGCCCGCCAAGCACACCACCGACATCTTCGGCAAACCCGTCTACACCTACAGCTACCGCGAAGCCGTGGCCGACGACTGGCTCATCGACCACGAGCCGCCCATTCGCTACGAAACCCTGCTCAGCCGCCACGGCATCCACTTCGACAAAGGCCAGCAGGTCGAGGCGCTGAACCTCTCCACCGGCGAAGTCGAATCCGCCGAATTGGAAGACGAGCTGCACTTCGAGCTCGAATCCTTCAACCGCCGCGTCATCAACGAAGACTTCAACCGCGTCATCTGCCAGCAGCTCGCGCAAGAGCTGGACCCGATGGGCGAGGAAAAGACACTGATTTTTTGTGCCACCGACGCCCACGCCGACATGGTCAAACGCCTGCTGGGCCAGGCCTTTGCCGACCTGTACGGCGACAGCTACAACCAGGCAGCGGTCGAAAAAATCACCGGCGCTTCGGACAAGGTCGACCAGCTCATCCGCCGCTACAAAAACGAGCGCTTTCCCAGCATCGCCATCACCGTCGATCTGCTCACCACCGGCATCGACGTGCCCGCCATCAGCCACCTCGTGTTCATGCGCCGCGTCAAGTCGCGCATCCTGTACGAGCAAATGATTGGCCGCGCCACCCGCCGGTGTGACGCCATCGGCAAAACCGTCTTCAAGATTTACGACCCCGTGGACTTGTACGCCACGCTGCAGGCCGTCAACACCATGCAGCCCCTGGTCAAAGACCCCAAGGTCACGGTGGAGCAACTGCTGGACGAGCTCAACCACCCCACCGCCTACACCACCCCCGGCAGCGGCCCCGGCCGCACCCACGCCGATGACGTGCTCGACCAGCTCGGCCAAAAAGTGATGCGCGTGCTGCGCGACGCCGAGCACAAGGCCGACAAAAAGCCCGCCCTGCGCGAACGCCTGGCCCAGTTGCAAGAGCAGTGGGGCGTGCCCCCCGCGCAACTGCACCGCCACCTGCACCAGCTGGGCAAAGAACAAGGCACCGCCGCAGCGGCAGACTTTTTGCGCCGCAACACCCGCCTGGTGCAGCAACTGGCCGAAGTGCGCCAACTGCTGGGCACCGCCTACATGCCCGTGCTGTCGGGTCATGCCGACGAACTGGTGGCCCGCGAGCAAAGCTGGGGCAGCTACACCAAGCCTGCGGACTACCTGGACAGCTTCACCGCCTTTGTGCGCCAGCAGCTCAACCAGTCGGCCGCGCTGTCGGTGGTGGTCAACCGCCCCAAAGACCTCACCCGCGCACAGCTCAAAGAAGTGCGCCTGCTGCTGGACGAAGCGGGCTACACCGAAGCCAAGCTCAAAGCCGCCTGGCGCAACCAAAGCAACCAGGACATTGCCGCCGGCATCATGGCCTACATCCGCCAGGCCGCCCTGGGCGAGGCGCTGGTGCCGTTTGACCAGCGCGTGCAGGCCGCCATGCAAACCATCCGCCAGTCCCGCGCCTGGACGCCCGTGCAACTGCGCTGGCTAGACCGCCTGGGCAAACAACTGCGCCACGAACTGGTGCTGGACCACGCCTTCGTCAACGACGCCTTCGCCACCGACGGCGGCGCCAAACAGCTCGACAAACTGCTGGGCGGCCAGCTCGATGGCGTGATGGACCAACTGGCCGAATCGCTGTGGCCAAGGGCGGCGTGAGAGGCTGTTTGAAGAAGGCTTGATGCCAGATTGGATGCTCGCCCACGGTGAGTTCACACGGCATGTGTCTACGCTTCACTTTGTCCAGGGCACGTTTTCACAGCTTGATGGATCGCTGCAAGTCATCGTGTTGATGGCTGGCATCTGTTGAGTCCGCTTATTCAGTATTCAAAATGACAACTTCTTCGACCCGCTCGGCCCCCCTCCAGAACAAGGTAGACCCTACTGGGGCTTTGCACGCAGTGCGCACGCGCGGCACCCTCATGGGCAATCGGGGCATCCTGCACGACGAGCGCGACCAGATCGTGCGCCGCTGGGCCAACAAAAGCTGGGTGACTTGCTGTTTGGACGCCAGCTTTCAAAAGCGCTCACCTTTCACTCAAGGCACTTATTCCGAACTGTTCTTTTTGGACGAGGCCACTGCCTACGCTGCGGGCCACCGTCCCTGCCGTGTTTGCCAGCGTGAAAAACACGATGCGTTCAATCGCCTCTGGACTGCTGCCAACCGCCCCGAGCATGTGGTGGCAACCGCGCAGGCTTGCCTGCCCATCGCCCAGATCGATGCAGCCTTGCACGCAGAGCGCGTGGGCCCTGACAA
>CALMOI010000498.1 GCA_937871735.1 uncultured Comamonadaceae bacterium | reverse complement strand
GCCTGCCGCGCTGCGCTGGCCGTGCTGGATCGCTTTGCCCAAGACGACGTGCTGGCCCACAACCGCAGCCAAGCCGCGCACCTGAGCGCCGCCCTAGCTCCGCTGCACGCCGACGCCCGGCTAGAACATGTGCGCCAGCGCGGCATGATCTGGGCCTTTGATGTGCGCGAAGCCTGGGCCGGGCCGCGCTTTGCCGAGCGCTTTCATTTGGCCGGTCGCCGCCACGGGCTGCTGATTCGCCCGATAGGCCGCACCGTCTACCTGATGCCGCCTTACGTACTGACTCCCGAGCTGTCGCAATGGCTGGCCGGACAACTGCTGGCCACGCTGGACGAGGTGCTGGCTCAACCCTTTGCGAACCCGACCGATGCTACTGAGCCACCTGAACCGTCAACTGCGTGAACGCGAAGCCCTGGCGCTGAAACGCCAGCGCCGTACCACCGAATCGCCCTGCGCTCCGCACCAATGGGTCAGCCCAGCGGGTCAACCGGCACGGCAGATGCTGGCTTTTTGCAGCAACGACTACCTCGGCCTCGCCAACCACCCGGCGCTGGCCGCTGCGCTGACCGAAGGCGTGCAACGCTTTGGCGCGGGCAGCGGAGCCTCGCACCTGATCAGCGGGCACTCGCGCGCGCATGTGGCGCTAGAAACTGACTTGGCCGCGTGGCTGGCCCCGTGCATTCCCGGTGCGGCGGCGCTGACGTTTTGCACCGGCTACATGGCCAACTTGGCGCTGCTGACGGCGTTGGGCGGCGACCAAGCCACCATCTTTGCCGACAAGCTCAACCACGCCTCGCTGGTTGATGGCGGCTTGCTGGCCAGCGCGCCGATGCAGCGTTACGCGCACCGCAATCTGGCGGTGCTGACGCGCCAGCTCAGCGGCTGCACCACGCCCATCAAGCTGATCGTGACCGACGCCGTATTCAGCATGGACGGCGATTTGGCTGACCTGCCCGCGCTGCTGACCTTGGCCGAGCGCCACGACGCTTGGCTGATCGTGGATGACGCGCACGGCCTGGGCGTGCTGGGCGCGCAAGGGCGCGGCAGCCTGTCGCACTTTGGCCTGAGCAGCGAGCGGCTGATTTACATGGGCACGCTCGGTAAAGCGGCGGGCTTGGGCGGCGCATTTGTGGCGGCGCACCCCACCATCATTGAATGGATGGTGCAAACCGCCCGCCCGTACATCTACACCACCGCCAGCCCGCCCGCGCTGGCCTACGCCCTGCGCGAGAGCCTGCGCCTGATGCAAAGCGCCGAAGGCGACAGCCGCCGCCGACACTTGCAGCAGCTCATCGCTGAACTGCGCCAGCAACTGGCGGCGCTGATCGCCACGCAACCCAACTTGGGCTGGCACTTGGCCGATTCAGCCACCGCCATCCAGCCGCTGATCGTGGGTGACAACGCCGCCGCGCTGGCCCTGTCTGCCGCGCTGGAGGCCCAAGGCCTGTGGGTGCCCGCCATCCGCCCGCCCACCGTGCCCGTGGGCAGCGCCCGCCTGCGCATCACCCTGAGCGCCGCCCACACCGTGGACGACATCACCCAACTGGTGGACGGCTTGGCCCGCGCCGCTGCTGACCTGTAACGCCACCCGCCTATGTCCATACCCACGCCCCACTCTGCCGCTTTGCGCGGCTGCTTCGTTACCGGCACCGATACTGAAGTCGGCAAAACCCGCATCAGCGCCGCGCTAGTTCACGCTTTGGCCGCCAGCGGCTGGCGCAGCGCCGGATTCAAACCCGTGGCCGCTGGCACCGAGCTGATCGACGGCGTGGCCGTGAATGACGACGTGCGCGCCCTGCGTGCCGCCAGCCCGTTGGCGCTGACCGACGCGCAAGTCGGCCCTTGCCAACTCAGCCGCGCCTGTGCGCCGCACATTGCCGCCGCGCAAGAAGGCCGCGCCATCGACCGCACCGAGCTGCTGCACGCCGCCCACCACTTGGCCGCGCACGCCGACGTGCTGGTGGTGGAAGGCGTGGGCGGCTGGCTGGTGCCGCTGGGCCCGAACTGGGACAGCGCCGACTTGGCTGCCGACTTGGCGCTGCCCGTGGTGCTGATGGTGGGCCTGCGGCTGGGCTGCATCAACCACGCCCGACTCAGCGCCCAAGCTGTACGCGCCAGTGGCTTGCGGCTGGCGGGCTGGGTGGCGAACTGCACCAGCCCCGCACCCATGCCGTGGGAAAGCGACAACCTCGCCACCCTGCGCGAATGGCTGCTGCGCCAGCACGACGCACCCTGCTTGGGCGTGGTGCCGTGGCTGGCCGACCCCAGCCCCGCCGCCATCGCCGCGCACCTGGACACCCGCCCGCTGCACCGCCTGATCGGCCCACCGCCCGCCCAGAGCGACCCCGCCCCGCTCGCAGCCTGACACCGCAGCGCCCGCGCCTTCTCCCCCACAAGCTCCGCAGAAAGTCCCCATGAGCGCCGTG
>CALMOI010000497.1 GCA_937871735.1 uncultured Comamonadaceae bacterium | reverse complement strand
TCGCCATCTTTGCGGACAACTCCCGCTACGGTAGCGCCGGTTTGGCCGATGTGACGGCAGCGTTGGCGGCCAAGAACCTCAAACCCGCGCATGTCACGCGCTTTGCCGCTGGTGTGAAAGACCTGCGCGAAGAGCTCAAAGCCGCGCGTGAGGCGGGCGCGAACGTGATATTCAGTTACACGCAAGGCCTAGACCAAGCCACGGTGGCCAATGGGCGCAAGGACATCGCTTGGCAAGTGCCGCAAGTGGGCGCATGGACGCTGTCATTCCCCTTTTTCATCGACAGTGCGCGTGATGCCGGGGAGGGCGCGTTGATGGCGCAAACCTTCATCGCCGAGCCCAGCAACGAGCGCCGGGCTGCTTTTTTAAGCGCTTATGCCCGCAAGTACAGCAAACGCATGGCGGTGCCTATGGCCACGGCCCACGCCTACGACACCACTTATTTGCTGCTGTACGCCTTGTTGGGCGTGCGTGACGGTCATTTGGATGGCCCGGCGGTCAAGGCAGCGCTGGAGAGCATCAACCGCGTGTATTACGGCGTGGTTGCCACCTACGACAAGCCCTTCAGCCGTGACGACAAAGAAGCCATCAGCACCAACATGCTGGTGATGGGGCAAGTGCACCGGGGGCGCGTGACGTTTGCGTACCCGCAAGATGCCAAGCGCAACCTGACCATCCAACGCAAGAAATGATCGCCTGCAAATCGCGCTGATTTCGGGTTCAATGACCGTTCTTATTTTTCATAAGGATTTTGAGATGACGACTGCTTCCCTGAGTGCGCTGTCCGACAGTGCTTTGGATCAACTGTTTCGCAGCGCCCGTACCGCGCACGCCTTCCGCCCCGATCCTGTGCCCGATGCCACGCTGCACGCGCTTTACGACTTGCTGAAGTGGGGCCCGACGGCCTTCAACGCCCAGCCTGCCCGCTTTGTGTTTGTGTGCAGCCCCGAAGCCAAAGCCCGCTTGCAGCCCACCCTGTCGCCCGGTAACGTGGCCCAAACCATGGCCGCGCCGGTCACGGTGATCGTGGCGCAAGACACGCAGTTCTACGACCACTTGGCCACACAGTTTCCCGCTTACAACGCCAAGCCGATGTTTGAAGCCAACCCCGCGATGGCAGAAGCGACCGCCAGCCGCAACAGCAGCTTGCAAGGCGCTTACCTGATCTTGGCCGCCCGTGCGCTGGGTCTGGACGCTGGCCCGCAATCTGGCTTCAACGCCGAGCTGCTGAACCAGACTTTCTTCCCTGATGGCCGTTTCAAGGCTAACTTTTTGGTGAATTTGGGTCTGGCCGATGCAGCTGCA
>CALMOI010000496.1 GCA_937871735.1 uncultured Comamonadaceae bacterium | reverse complement strand
CGAAAACACCATGCCCACCGGGTGCAGTCGCCCCACATAGGCCACGATGATGGCCGCGAAGCCGTAGCCCGCAGGCACATACGGAGTGAGCTGGCCGATAGGCCCGGCCACTTCCAGCGCGCCCGCCAGGCCCGCTGCGCCGCCCGAAGTCAACAGCGCCACCCACAGCGCCTTGCGCGATGAAAACCCCGCGTAGCGCGCCGCCGCCGGAGCCAGCCCGCCCACTTGCTGGGCAAAACCAGCGCGGGTGCGGAAAAAGAACGCCCACAACCCCGCCGCGCCCGCCAGCGCCAGCAGCAAGCCCACGCTGACGCGCGAGCCGCTCATCAAACGCGGGATTTGCGTGACCGCATCAAAGGTGCGGGTCTGCGGGAAGTTAAAGCCCATCGGGTCTTTCCAAGGGCCGTAAACCAAGTAGCTGAGCACCATGTCGGCCACATAGACCAGCATCAGGCTGACCAAAATCTCGTTGGCGTTGAAGCGGTCGCGCAGCAGCGCCGTCACGCCCGCCCATGCCATGCCGCCCAGCACCCCGGCCAGCAAAATGGCCAGCACGATCCAGCGCCCGGTGTTCGCGTCGGCCAGCAGCGCCACGCCACCCGCCGCCACCGCGCCGATGATGAACTGCCCCTCGGCCCCAATGTTCCAGACGTTAGAGCGAAAGCACACCGCCAGCCCCAGCGCAATCACCAAGAGCGGCGTGGCTTTCACCATCAACTCACCCACCGCGTAAGCGGATTTCAGCGGCTCCCAAAAGAACATCTGCAAACCTTGCAGCGGGTTTTTGCCCAAGGCGGCAAACAAGCCCACCCCAATCAGCACCGTGATGGCCAGCGCCAACACCGGCGAGGCGTAGCGCCAAAACACCGACGGCTCAGGCCGCGCTTCAAGCTTGAACATGACGTGCCTCCTCAGCTCCACGCTGCGGCACGTCGTCGTGCCACAAGCCGCTCATCCACGCGCCCATTTGGGCCACTGTGGCTTGGGCACGCGGCACCGAGGGCGACAACTGCCCTTTGGCGATGACGTGCAAACGGTCGCAAATTTCAAACAATTCGTCCAACTCCTCACTGACCACCAGCACGGCGCAACCGGCGTCGCGCAGCGCCAAAATCTCGCCGCGAATCTGCGCCGCCGCGCCCACGTCCACACCCCAGGTGGGCTGCGAGACGATCAGCAACTTCGGCCCAGCGCTGATCTCGCGGCCCACAATAAATTTCTGCAAGTTGCCGCCCGACAGCGATTTGGCCGCCGCGTGCGGCCCGCCGGTCTTGACGTTGAAGCGGGCGATGATGTCCTTGGCCTGCTGCTCCAGCGCGCCCAAGCGAATCCAGCCGCTGCGACCCACCGCATCGGTGCGCGTCAGCATCAGGTTTTGCGCCAGCCCCAGCGTGGGCACTGCGCCGCGCCCCAGGCGCTCTTCTGGCACAAAGTGCAAACCCAGTTTGCGCCGATGCGCCGGGCCAAAATTGCCCACCGCTTGGCCGTTGACCTGCACCGCATCAGCGCGGGCGCGGGTGTCTTCGCCCGACAGCGCATACAGCAGCTCGCGCTGGCCGTTGCCCGACACGCCCGCAATGCCCAGCACTTCGCCCGCACGCACTTGCAGCGAGACTTCACGCAAGTCCACGCCAAATGGCGACTCGCGCTCCAAGCTCAGCGCTTGCACGTTCAGCACGGTGGCTCCGGCTTGGGTGGGCCGGTGCGTCAGGGCGGGCGGCTCGGCACCAATCATCAGGCGGCTGAGCGAGGCGTTGGTTTCTTCTTGCGGGTTGCACACGCCGGTGACTTTGCCGCCGCGCAGCACGGTGCAAGCGGTACACAGCTCGCGGATTTCATGCAGCTTGTGGCTGATGTACAAAATGCTGCACCCTTCGGCGGAGAGCTTTTTCAGCACCACGAACAGCTTTTCGACCGCTTGCGGTGTCAGTACCGAAGTCGGCTCGTCCAAGATCAAGAGCTGCGGGCGACTGAGCAAGGCGCGGATGATTTCCACGCGCTGCATCTCGCCCACGCCCAGCGTGTGAACGGGGCGGGCGGGGTCTATATCAAGGCCATATTCTTCGGCTTTGGCGCGGATTTGGCCGGTGACTTCGGCCAGCGTGAGCTGCTTGTCCAGCCCCAGCCAGACGTTTTCAGCCACGGTGAGCGTGTCAAACAAGCTGAAGTGCTGGAACACCATGCTGATGCCCAGCGCGCGCGCTTCCTGCGGGTTGCGCACCTGCACCGGCTGGCCGTTGAACAGCACGCTGCCCTCGTCGG
>CALMOI010000495.1 GCA_937871735.1 uncultured Comamonadaceae bacterium | reverse complement strand
GATGGGGCTGAGCAGCTCGGGGTGGTTTTTGTTGTCAAACCGGGTGTTGCGCAGTGCTTTGAGAAACAAAGGCGCATCCACTTTGCACGCTGTTTCCACGCCCGCCTTCACCATCTGAATCACAAAGTAGCCTTTGATGCCGTTTTGATCAGGGCGGGTGCCGTACTTCTTTTCATAGCGGTTGGCAAAGGCCAGCATCTGCGCCACGGGGGCATCAATGGAGGCGTTCATGTGGACCAACACACCTTCCATGCCCGCAGCGCCTACGCCGTCGATCACCTTTTGCCCGGCCACCAAACCGTCAGCGACGATGGGTTTGTCAAAGCCTTGCTTGCGCAGTTCTTTGATCAGCTCAATCGCCTCGGCCTCGTTCACGTAGAGCAGCAACGCTTCCACGTTCGCGGCTTTGACACGACTGATGACGCCGCTGAAGTCCTTGTCGCCCGTTTTGACCATTTCGTCAAAATCGACCGTGGCACCCCGGCGTTTGATCACCGTTTGCAGGGCGGCCTTGCCATCGCGGCCAAACTCGTTGTCCACCGAGATCATCGCGAGCTTTTTGACGCCCAAACCGTAAGTGGCCAAGGAGCCCAAACGCGGTGCCGATCCAGCTTGCGACAGCGAACTGCGCAGCAGCGTCGGGTGGAACTTGCGCGTGAGCGAAGCTGCCTCGCCGCCCGTGAAGTGCGGGATACCAGCAGATGCCGTCGCGGGCATGGCTGCCAAAGTCAAGCCCGAAAAAATCGGGCCCATGATGGCAAAAGGCTTGGCCGTCACCGCTTTGGTGACTGCGTCCAGCGCGGCTTCGGGCTTGGTGTCGATGTCAAACTGAGTCAACACCAGCTTCTGGCCCAACACACCGCCGCTGGCATTGACTTCTTCCATGGCCAGCATGTAGCCATTTTTGAAGCTGGTACCCGCCAGCGCACCCGCACCCTGGGTTTCAGTCACGCCAGCCAGGCGAATTTGCGCGTGGCTGAGCGTGACCGCCAAGCCCAACAGGGCGACAGCCAGTCGTGGTGTGAAGCGAGAAAATGCAAAGCGATGGGACATAACGTTCTCCTGTTCGGTGAAGGGGAAAACAGTGTCCGTCAATCGATGTACTTCAGGCCGGCTTTTTCCAGCGGTTCGCGCATCTTGTACAAGTCCAGCCCCAGCACGCCAGCGGCAAACTTGGCGCGCTTTTCGCCTTCAAAGCTCTCGCGGTATTCGGCGGCATCGGCCACTTGCTGAGCGATGGCGGCGGGCACGACCACGATGCCGTCCACATCCGACTCCACCACATCGCCGGGGTTGACCAACGCACCAGCGCAAATCACCGGAATGTTCACCGAACCCAGCGTCGCTTTGATGGTGCCTTTGGCGTGAATCGCCTTGCTAAACACCGGAAAGCCCATTTGTTGCAGCTCGTCCACATCGCGCACGCCGCCGTCAATGATCAAACCCTTGGCACCGCGCGCTTGGAAGCTGGTCGCCAACAAGTCGCCAAAAAAGCCGTCTTGGTTGTCAGTGGTGCAAGCGGCCACGGCCACATCGCCGGGCTGGAGCTGCTCGGCGGCGACGTGCATCATCCAGTTGTCGCCGGGTTGCAGCAAGATGGTGATGGCGGTGCCGCAAATTTTCGCGCCGCTGTAGACCGGGCGCATGTAAGGCTTCATCAGCCCCACGCGGCCCATCGCTTCGTGGATGGTGGCCACGCCAAATTGCGACAGCTTGGCAACCGCTGCCGGATCAGCGCGCACGATGCCGCGCTTGACCACGCCCAAGGTATTGAGCAAAGGGGTTTGAGGGAAAGTCATGTCAGTTTCCTTGAGGTGTTTCAGCGGCCCTTGGCCTTGAGTGCGGCATCCAGACGCGGGAACACGCGACGGGCGTTGCCTTCGTAGATTTGGAAGCGGTCGTCGTCGCTCAAAATCTTCGACGCTTCGATGTAGCGCTTGGTGTCGTCGTAGTAGTGGCCGGTTTGCG
>CALMOI010000494.1 GCA_937871735.1 uncultured Comamonadaceae bacterium | reverse complement strand
AACGCGGCGTGTCGGCCAGGTACTTGGGCTTGCCGTCGCGCAGGGTCAGGCGGGCAAAGATGCCAGCGACTTTGAGGTGGCGTTGCAGGCCCATCCATTCGACCGAGCGGTAGAACGCGCCAAAGTCGCTGTGCCAGTCTTCAAAGTCCATCAGCCCGGCTTTGCGGGCTTTTTCCCAGTAGCGGATGGTGATGTCGAGCACGAAGTCTTCGCCCCAGGTCAGGAAGGCGTCGCGCATCAGGCTGGCGATGTCGTAGGTGATGGGGCCGTAGACCGCGTCCTGAAAGTCCAGCACGCCCAGTTGCTGCGCGGGCGTCGCGCCCGGCGTGGGCGGCACCATCAGGTTGCGCGGCATGAAGTCGCGATGGACGTAGACCTTAGGTGCGGCCAGGTTGTGCGCCACAATCAAATCAAAAGCGTGCGACAGGGTGTGGGCCAAATCGCCGTCCACGCTCACGCCTTTGTGCTGGGTCAAGTACCAGTCGGGGAACAGCGCCAGCTCGCGGCGCAGCAGCGGCTCGTCGTAGGCGGGCAGCACGCCGGGTTTGGAGGCCAGTTGCCACGCCAGCAGCGCGTCGGTGGCTTGGTTGTAGAGCGCGGCGTTGGCTTGCGGGCGCTCGGGCTGGATCACATCCATCATGGTGCGCGCGCCCAAGTCACTCAGCAGCATGAAGCCTTGCGCTTGCTCCCAGGCCAGCACCTCGGGCACGCGCAGACCGGCTTGCGCCATCAAGCCCGCCACCTGCACGAAGGGTGCGCAGTTTTCTTGCGCCGGGGGTGCGTCCATGATGATGCGGCTGGTGCTGCCGTCAGGCAGCGGCTGGGCCAGATCGACGCGCAGGTAGCGGCGGAAGCTGGCATCGGCGCTGGCCACGCGCACGCTGGCGGGGTCTAAGCCCTGCGTGGGCGCGACGTGCGTCAGCCAATCAGCGAAGGCAGCGGCGCGGGTGGGATCAGCCCAGAGCGGGGCGGTGGTCATGGTGGGGTTGGGGCTGGAAGCTGCGGGCTGAGCCAAGGCGGCATCAGGGGCAGAAGAGGTCGAGGTGGGATGGAGGTCGCTCATGGATAATCTATTCTACAAATCCAGCCCCCACGCCCACCCCCGACCACCTGTTCCACTTGGCCGACCTCACCGCCCCGTTGCCTGCGCCTGTGTGCGGACTGATCTGATGCATGTATGCCCTCCTCTCCCTTGCCCATGAAGTCTGAGACCCTGCGCTCACGCGATTCCCGCTGCCGTCTCACGCCTGTGGCTTGGGGAGTCGCTTGCACTGTGGCGAGCTTGCTGCACAGCGCGGCGTGGGCGCAGGCCGACACCGCGCCAGCCGTCACCCCCGCTGAGGCCGAGCCCCTGCGCAACAGCCTGCAACTGGAAGAACGCATCCCCGCCAACGTGCGCACCAGCTTGCCGGTGTTTTTGTCTGGCGACAAACTCTCGGGGCAAACCAACCAGCACAGCCTGCTCGAAGGCCAAGCCGAACTGCGCCGAGGCGACACGGTGATCCGCGCCGACCAGTTGGACTACAACTCTCCCACCGATGTGGCCCACGCCACGGGCAACGTGCAGGTCAACCGGGCTGGCAACCTGTACAGCGGGCCGGAGTTGGAGCTGGAAGTCGATGCATTCAAAGGCTACTTCAAGCAGCCCACTTTCGAATTTCTGAGAAACCGCAGCTTGGGCCAAGCCGAGCGGGTCGATTTCTTGGATGAAAAGCACATCATCGTCCACAACACCCAGTATTCCACCTGCCGCCGAACGGGCGGGCCGGACTGGCTACCCGACTGGGTGTTGCGCGCCACCACCGTCACCATCGACAACGAAACCAATGTGGGCACCGCTGAAGACGGGGTGCTGCGCTTCAAAGATGTGCCGATCTTGCCGATCCCGAGCATCAGCTTCCCCTTGGGCGATCAGCGTAAATCGGGACTGTTGGCCCCGTCGATCAGCGTGGACAGCTCCAACGGCGTGGAACTGTCGCAGCCGTACTACTTGAACTTGGCCCCCAACCGCGATGCCACGCTGATCCCCACGCTGATGACGCGGCGCGGCTTGGACTTGGGGCTGGAATACCGCTATCTGGAAACCAACTACACCGGCACCTTGCGCGGCAATTGGATGCCCACAGACAGCCTGCGCGACCAAAGCCGCTGGGGCTTGGCCGCCACGCACACCGCCAGCTTGGCGGGCAACATCGGGCTGAGCCTGAGCCTGAACCGTGTCAGCGACAACAACTACTGGCGCGACTTCACCCGAACCAGCAACACACTGACCACCCGCTTGCTGCCCACAGATGCCAAACTCAACTGGAGCGAAGGCAACTGGAGCGCCCAAATGCGCACCCTGAAGTGGCAAACCCTGCAAGACACCAGCTCGCCCATCGTCCCGCCTTACGACCGGCTGCCGCAAGTCGCAGGCCGCTACGCTGTCACGCCCGAAGGCAACGGTTTGGCGTTCAGCATGGACGTGGACTACACCCGCTTTGTGGCCGACAGCGCCCTCACCGGCCAACCCAATGGGCAGCGCAGCATGGCCGTGGCGCAAGTCAGTTATCCGTGGGTGAGGCCCAGCGGCTTCATCACCCCCAAGCTGCAACTGCACGCCACCAACTACGCTTTTGACTCGGCGCTCAGCAATGGGAAGACCAGCGCCACCCGCAGCGTGCCCACCGTCAGCCTGGACAGCGGCTTGGTGTTTGAGCGCGATGCCAGCTATGTGGGCCGTAACTTTCGCCAAACACTGGAGCCGCGCGCCTTCTACGTCTACACGCCCTACCGCGACCAAAGTCTGCTGCCCAACTACGACTCGGGCGCTTATGACTTCAACTTCACCTCGATTTACACCGAGAACGCCTACGTCGGTAACGACCGCATCGCCGACAACAACTTGCTGACGCTGGGCGTGACCACCCGCTTGCTCGACCCCGTCACGGGCGGCGAGGCGGCTCGCTTTGGCATCGCGCAGCGCCTGCGTTTCGCCGACCAGCGCGTGACGCTGCCGGGCGAAACGGCGGCCAACGAGCGCGTGAGCGACTTGCTGCTGGGCGCGTCCATCAACGGCGAGCGCACTTGGAGCGCCGACACCACGCTGCAATACAACCCCAAGACCAACAGCTCGATCCGCACCACGCTGGGCGGGCGCTACATGCCGGGCAACTACCGGCTGATCAGCGCCACCTACCGTCTGCAACGCGGCTCCAGCGAGCAATTGGACTTGGGCTGGCAATGGCCCATCAATGACCTGTGGGGCGACAAAGGGCAAAATCTGGGCCCCGGTCAGGGCCAAGGCCCAGGCCGCTGGTATGCCGTGGGTCGCCTGAACTACAGCTTGAAAGACCGCAAGCCCGTGGACGTGCTCGCGGGCATTGAATACGACGCAGGCTGTTGGATCAGCCGCGTGGTGCTCGATCGGCTGCAAAGCAGCACCTCCAGCGCCAACACCCGCATCATGCTGCAACTGGAATTTGTCGGTTTCTCCCACATCGGCACCAACCCGCTCAAGACCTTGCGCAGCAACATTCCCAACTACCAGTACCTGCGTGAGCCCACCTCTGCCCCCAGCCGCTTCAGCAACTATGACTAACTCTTTCACTTGCCCACGGCCTTTGCTTCGTCACACCTTGGCCGCAGGCGCGGCCGCGCTGACCTTGTGCTGGCCGATGCTGGCCTCGGCGCAAGCACTGCGCCCCGCCACCCAACTGGGCAACGCCGCCGCCGCGCCAGCCAACACCGCAGCGCGCCCTGCGGACTTCATCGTGGCCGTGGTCAACAGCGAGCCCATCACCAACAACGAATTGCGCGCCCACGTGCTGCGCACCGAGCAGCAAATCAGCCAGCAAGGGGCGGCGATGCCCCCGCGCGACATCCTCACGCGCCAAGTGCTGGAGCAACTGATTCAAGAAAAAATTCAGGTGCAAATGGCGCAAGACTCCGGCATCAAGATTGATGACGAAGCCGTACAAGTGGCCGAGCAAAACGTCGCACGACAAAACCAAGTCAGCGTGACCGACTTGCGCAAGCGGCTGGCGCAAGACGGCATCCCGCTGGCGCAGTTCCGCGACGAGCTGCGCAGCCAATTGCTGCAAGCGCGCCTGCGTGAACGCGAGCTGGATGCACGCGTCAAAGTGAGCGAGGCCGACATCGACCAGTTCCTGCGTGACCAACGCGGCGGCGCTGAGCGCGCACCGCAAGAAGTCAATTTGGCGCAAGTGCTGATTGCCGTGCCCGAACAAGCCACCGAAGCCCAAGTCGCCGCCCTGCAAGCGCGCGCCACGCGGGTGCTGCAACGCGCCAAGAGTGGCGAAGACTTCGCGGCCTTGGTGCTGGAGTTTTCTGATGCGCCCAAGAGCGGTCAGCTCGGCGGCCAAATGGGCCTGCGCAGCGCCGACCGCTATCCGCAGCTGTTTGTCGATGCCACCCAGAACCTGCGCGTGGGCGAGGTCTCGGCCATCGTGCGCTCGGGCGCGGGCTTTCATGTGCTGAAGGTGGTTGAGCGGGCCGAAGCCGGTTTGACCATCACCCAATCGCACGCACGCCACATCCTGCTGCGCCCCAGCGCACAGTTGTCCGAGAACGCCGCCCTGTCGCGCTTGGCTGAAATGCGCCAGCGCCTGTTGACTGGCAAGGCTGACTTTGCGACGTTGGCCCGCGAGTCCTCGCAAGACGGCAGCGCCGCACAAGGCGGTGATCTGGGTTGGGTCGGCCCCGGTCAATTCGTGCCCGAGTTTGAGGAAGCGATGGATCGCCTCGCTGTGAACGAAATCAGCCCGCCGCTGGTGTCGCGTTTTGGCGTGCATTTGATTCAGATGCTGGAGCGCCGCAAAGTCCAGTTGAGCGACAAAGAGCAGCGCGAATTGGCCCGCAACTTGGTGCGCGAGAAAAAGCAAGACGAAGCCTTCCTCACCTGGACACAAGATTTGCGCGCCCGCGCCTACGTCGAACTGCGAGACGCACCCCAGTGAAGCACATTCCCCGCAAACGCTTTGGACAGCACTTTTTGTGTGACGGCGGCATCATTGCCGACATCGTTGAGGCCATCGCGCCCGTGCCCGGTCAGGCCGTCGTCGAAATCGGCCCCGGCTTGGCCGCGCTGACGCAGCCGCTGGTCGAGCGCCTCGGCCATTTGACGGTAATTGAGCTCGATCGCGATTTGGCCGTGCGCCTGCGCGCACACCCGCAACTGACGGTGATTGAGTCCGACGTGCTGAAGGTGGACTTCACCGCCATCGCCCGTCCGGCTGATCAGCCCCGGCTGCGTGTGGTCGGCAACCTGCCGTACAACATTTCCACGCCAATTTTGTTTCACCTGCTGGAGCAAGTGGACACCGTGGCCGACCAGCATTTCATGCTGCAAAAGGAAGTGATTGACCGCATGGTGGCGCGCCCCGCCACCAGCGATTACGGGCGCTTGTCGGTGATGCTGCAATGGCGTTACGCGATGGAAAACGTGCTGTTCGTGCCGCCCGCGAGCTTTGACCCGCCGCCGCGCGTGGACAGCGCCATCGTGCGCATGGTGCCGCACGAACAGCCCGCACCGCTGGATGTGCAGCGCCTGTCGGACGTGGTGCGCGTGGCCTTCAGCCAACGGCGCAAACTGCTGCGCCACAGCTTGGGCAAATGGCTGGACGAGCAAGCCTTTACCGGCACCTTCGACGTGCAACGCCGCGCCGAAGAAGTGCCCGTGGCCGAGTACGTGGCGCTGGCCCAAACGCTGGGTCGTTAACTGATTTTGAGCCCGGCAGCGCGCCGGGACTGTGTGCGCAAGCGCACCGACGCAGCCCCAGAGTGAGTTGCAAGATGCCCCGAGGCATCTCGTCATCACTCACCTCTGCAAGGGCTCATGTCAAAAATCAAACTTCTCCCATTGGCCTTGCTGGCGCTGTCTCAAGTGGCGCTGGCGGCTGAACCGCCCAGCGCGGGCAGCCAAATGCAGCAAATCCCGCTCGCGCCGCAGCCGCAAAACCGGGCTCCGCGCTTGGATGTGCAAGCAGCCACGCCCAAAGCAGTCACCGGCACCGACACCGCCACTTTGGTGGTCAAGCAACTGCGGGTGACCGGCGCACGGGCCTACACCGAAGCCGAGCTGCTGGCCGTCACCGGCTTTGTGCCCGGCCAGACGCTCAGCTTGAGCGACCTGCGCGGCATGGCCACCAAGATTGCCGACTACTACCACCGCCAGGGCTACTTTGCGGCGCAGGCTTATCTGCCTGAGCAAACCATCCGTGATGGCAGCGTGACCATTGCGGTGATGGATGGCCGCTACGGCCAGGTGATCGTCAACAACCAAACCAACGTCCAGCCCGCGCTGGTGGACGAGCTGCTGCGCGGCCTGAACCACGACGACCTGATCGCCGCCGAGCCACTGGAAAGCCATTTGCTGCTGCTGTCCGACCTGCCGGGCATCCAGGTCAGATCGACGCTGGTGCCGGGCGCGGAACTGGGCACCTCGGACTTGCGGGTGGACGTGCTGCCGGGCGAGCGCATCAGCGGCAGCGTCGATGCCGACAACGCGGGCAACCGCTACACCGGGGCTAACCGCGTCGGCATCACCGTCAACCTGAACGAACCGGCGGGCTTGGGCGATGTCGCCACGCTGCGGCTGCTGAGCTCGGGCGAGGGGCTGAACTACGCCCGCTTGGCCTACCAAGCGCAGTTTGGCTCGGCCAAGCTGGGCGTGGCCTACAGCAACATGCGCTACAAGCTGGGCGAAGAATTTGCCAGCCTGCAAGCCCACGGCACTGCTGAAGTCGCCAGCATCTATGGCAGCGTGCCGCTGGTGCGCTCGCGCAGCGACAACCTGTACGCCGGGCTGACTTTGGATGCCAAGACCTTCCAAGACAAGGTGGACATCATCCCCAGCGTCACCGACAAAAAAGCCCAGGTGCTGACCGCCCGGGTCTACGGCGATCACCGCGACAACTGGGGCTATGGCGGCCTGAGCACGTACTCGCTGGCGCTGTCGGCAGGCAAGCTGGACTTGCAAACCGCATCGACCCGGCTGACCGATGCGACCACCGCGCAAAGCAACGGCAACTACCAAAAGCTGAGCCTGAACGCCACGCATCTGCACAACGTGAGCGAGATGGTGTCGCTGTACGCCGCGCTGAACGGGCAGGTGGCGAGCAAGAACCTGGACATCTCCGAAAAGATGGAGCTGGGCGGCATGTACGGCGTGCGCGCCTACCCCGAGGGCGAAGCCTACGGCGACGAGGGCGCGGTGCTGAACCTGGAAGGGCGCGTGCAACTGACCGCCACGCTGCAAGCCATTGTCTTTGTCGATGCGGGCACGGTGCGGCTGAACAAGTCGCCGTGGGCCACCGGCAGCAACCACCGCACCCTGAGCGGCGCGGGCCTGGGCCTGAACTGGGCCGAGAACAACAACTTCATGGTGCGGGCGTACTACGCCCGCAAGCTGGGCGATGACCTGGCGACTTCCGCCCCGGACAAATCCGGTCGGTTCTGGATTCAGGCCGTCAAGTACTTCTGAATCCCTTTAACCCACAACACCGCACGGACATCACCATGAACTGCATCTACCGATCGATCTGGAACGACAGCACCGGCACCTTTGTCGCGGCTGCCGAAAACACGCACAGCGCGGGCAAAAAGGCATCCGCTTGCACGGGCAGCGGCAGCGCCTTCACCGGCTTTGCGCCGAAAGCTTTGGGGCTGGCGCTGATGCTGGCCTTGAGCTTGGGCGCGCAAGCCAACCCGCAGGGCGGTGTGGTGGCGGCAGGCGGGGCCACCATCGTTACCGGCACTGGCACCGGCACGGGCGTGACCACCATCAACCAATCGACGGCCAGCACCGTCATCAATTGGCAGAGCTTCAACATCGGGCAGCGCGAGTCGGTGGTGTTTGTCCAGCCCAATCAAAACTCGGTGGCGCTGAACCGGGTACTGGGCAGCGACCCGAGCAGCATTTTGGGCAACCTGACAGCCAACGGGCAGGTGTTTTTGGTCAACCCCAGCGGCATCTTGTTTGGCCGCTCGGCGTCGGTGAACGTGGGCGGCTTGGTCGCCTCGACCCGTGACTTGAGCAACAGCGACTTCATGGCCGGTCAGTACCACTTTGCGGGCAACAGCAGCGGCACGGTGGTCAACCAAGGCACGCTGCGCGCTGACGGCGGCTATGTGGCACTGCTCGGAGCCAACGTCAGCAACCAAGGCGTGATTGCCGCGCAACTGGGCACTGTGGCCCTGGCCGCAGGCAATGCCATGACGCTGGATTTGGCGGGCGACGGCTTGCTCAACCTGACCGTGACCCAAGGCGCTTTGCAGGCACTGGTGGACAACGGCGGCCTGATCCAAGCTGACGGGGGCCGCGTGCTGCTGACGGCGCAAGGGGCCGACGCACTGGTGCAAAGCGTGGTCAACACCAGCGGCGTGATCCAGGCGCAGACCTTGGCCGAGCACAACGGCAGCATCGTGCTGCTGGGCAGCGGCCCGGACAGCCGCGTCACCGTGGGCGGCACGCTGGATGCGTCCGGCACGGCGGCGGGGCAAACCGGCGGCAGCATCTCGGTCAGCGGTTTGCAGGTCAGCTTGAATGACAGCGCCCGGCTGAACGCTTCGGGCGATGCCGGGGGCGGCACGGTGCTGGTCGGCGGCAACTTTGCCGGGGCCGGGCCGCAACCCAACGCGCAAAACACCCAAGTCAGCGCCCTGGCGCAAGTCCATGCCGACGCGCTGGGCCACGGCACGGGGGGCCGAATTTCCATCTGGTCAGACGGCACCACCGGGGTCGCCGGGACGCTGACCGCACGCGGCGGCGCACAGGGCGGCGACGGCGGCTACATCGAAACCTCGGGCCAGCAGGTCACGCTGGCCAGCACGGCGCGGGTGGACACTTTGGCCCCGCAAGGCAAAACGGGCCTGTGGCTGCTCGACCCGCTGAACTGGACGATTTCTACCGGCGGGGTCGGAGGCGAAACCACAGCCAGCGTGGTGGCCAGCTTGACCAGCTCCAACCGACTGATCCTCGCCGACAACGACATCACGGTGACCGATCCCGTAACCTGGAGCACCGCCCAGACCCTGACGCTGAACGCGGGCAACGATGTCAACATCAACGCCGCCATCACCACCAGCACCGCCGGTTCGGGCTTGGCGCTGATTGCCGGCCATGACATCAACCAGACGGCGGCCATCACCGCCAGCGGCGTCGGCACCCATGTGACCCTGACTGCCGTTCGCGATGTGAACGTCGCTGCCGCCATGACCGCCAGCGGGGCCAACGCGCTGATCCAAATGACCGCCGGGCGCGATGTCAACAGCACCGACGCCCTGACCGCCAGCGACACCAGCGCCGCCGTCAACCTGACCGCCGGGCGCAATGTGAGCGTCAACGTCATCACCGCCAGCGGTGGCGGCTCGACCACGCTGCGCGCGGGCAACGATGTGGTGGTCAACGGCATGATTACCGCCGACACCGCCCTGCCCGCAGGCTCCAGCCCCGTCACCCTGATTGCCGACACCGATGGCACCGGCCCCGGCGCAGCGGGCGGCACCGTCCGATTCCCGGGCGGCGGCGGCGTCACCGCCCCCAAAACCACCATCCGCTTTAACCCCGCAGGCTATGCCAACACCAGCGCCGAGATTGCCGCTTACGCGGGCAAGGTATCGGCCATTTTGGACGCCAAGGCCTGGGTCTTCGTCCAAGGCAACGACAAGCCGTATGACGGCAACACCACGGCCACGCTGTCGTTCAAAGGCACGCCCACCGATGGCGGTGTGGTCACGCTGACTCCCGGCACCGCTGCGTTCGACACCCCCAACGTCGGCAGCAACAAACCGATCAACTACACCGGCTACACCATCAGCGGGGCTGATGTCGGCCTGTTCGAGCTGTTTGCCGGTGCTGGCGTGACCAGCGCCAACATCACCCCCCTGGCGCTGACCATCACCGCCAACAGCATCAGCAAGACCTACGGCCAAACGCCCTCGCTCACCGGCTTTACCGACAGCGGCCTGATCGGCGGCGAAACCATAGGCAGCGTCACCGAAGTCAGCGCAGGCCAAGGAGCCAGCGCCAGCGTGGTCGGCGGGCCTTACACCATCACCCCGAGCAACGCGACGGGTGGCACCTTCACCCCCGGCAACTACACCATCAGCTATGTGAACGGCATGCTGACGGTGATCCCGGCTGGTTTGACCGTGACCGCCGATAACGTCACCAAGACCTACGGCCAGACACCTGCCCTAACCGGCTTTACGGAAACGGGTCTGGTCAATGGTGAAACCATTGGCAGCGTGACCGAGGCCAGCGCGGGTCAAGTCGCTACCGCTGGTGTTGGGGCCAGCCCTTACGTCATCACCGCTAGCAATGCCACCGGCGGCACCTTCAGCCCCGGTAACTACACCATCAGCTACGTCAACGGCGCGCTGACGGTGATCCCGGCTGGGCTGACGGTGACGGCGGATAACGTCACCAAGACCTACGGTCAGACGCCCGCTTTGACGGGCTTCACGGAAACCGGCTTGGTGAATGGCGAGACTATCGGCAGCGTCACTGAGGGCAGTTCAGGCCAAGTCGCTACCGCTGGTGTCGTTGGTAGCCCTTACGTCATCACCGCGAGCAACGCAACCGGCGGGACATTCAGCCCCGGCAACTACACCATCAGCTACGTCAATGGCGCGCTGACGGTGATTCCTGCGAGCTTGACGGTGACCGCTGACAACGTCACCAAGACCTACGGCCAAACGCCTGCACTGACCGGCTTCACCGAAACCGGCTTAGTGAATGGAGAGACCATCGGTAGCGTGACTGAGGCCAGCGCGGGCAAAGTCGCTACCGCCGGAGTGGCGGGCAGCCCTTACGTCATCACTGCAAGCAACGCAACGGGCGGCACCTTTGCCCCCGGCAACTACACCATCAGCTACGTCAACGGCGCGCTGACGGTGATCCCGGCTGGGCTGATAGTGACCGCTGACAACGTCACCAAGACCTACGGTCAGACGCCTGCTTTGACGGGCTTCACTGAAACCGGCTTAGTCAACGGCGAAACCATCGGTAGCGTCACTGAGGCCAGTGCGGGTCAAGTCGCTACCGCCGGTGTCGGGGCCACTCCTTACGTCATCACCGCCAGCAACGCCACCGGCGGCACCTTCAGCCCCGGTAACTACACCATCAGCTACGTCAACGGCG
>CALMOI010000493.1 GCA_937871735.1 uncultured Comamonadaceae bacterium | reverse complement strand
CCTGCATGGCATCAATAAGAAAGTCAATGTCGGCACTGGGATTGGCCGCTACATTGCGGAACCACTTCACACCCGCTATTGTGGTTGTGGACGTGGAACCAACTGGCAACTGATGCATCACTTGGTCGAACAAGTTCTCGTCTTTGGGACGCCAGACCACAATGCCGGTTTGGGGTTGCGCGTAAAGCTCAAGGCGCTCGTCAGCAGCCACAAAATCGCTCAGACAGCGCGCAAGGTTCATGCAGTGCTCAATGCGCTGAGCCACGCCTTCACGCCCCCATGCAAGCAGCGTTGCCAAAAGAGCCGTGGCAGCTGCACCATGCGAACCAAGAACACCAACATTGGGGGTTGCAAGGTACGCTCCACCGAAGCTCACCGCCGCGTGGGCTTTCGCGGTGTCCTTGAACAAAACAAGCGCAGACTCTTTGGGTTGGAAAAGCCACTTGTGCGCAGATACCGAGACAGAGTCGGCCGACTCAATGCCAGCAAGTAAGTGGGCGTGCTGACTCAACCGCAAAGGCCCAGCCCAGGCTGCATCGACATGGGTCCAAGCCGCCCTACCGGCCAGATCAAGTGGGTCGATGGCACCTGTACTGGTTGCGCCAGCAGTGAGAACCAGAGCAGATTTGCGCAGGTCGGTCGGCAATTGCGCCGCATCCATCGAACCCTTGGCGTCTATGGGTACGCTCAGGTATTTGAGGCCCAAGATATGCGCCGCTTTTGCAATCGAGAGATGCGCTCCGTCTGATGCAATCACCTCGGTAACACCTGCGCACTCTCGTGCTGACCACAGCGCGGTCAAGTTGGCCACTGTCGAACCCGGCGTCATGTGTCCGCCATCCATACCGAAAAACGGTGCGAGCCATGCCACGACACGTTCTTCCATTTGGCGAGCAACAGGTGATGTGGCCGGGTGGAGCAGATTTTGATTGAGCGATGCGTTCCAAAGCGTGATTGCCCAAGTGATCCACGGGGTTGGCGGGTCCATATGAGCCAATGAGGTGGCATCGCCCAAGCGCGCCGCGCCCCCAAGAATGCTCGGTGCCAGCGAGTTCAGTGCAGCCGTGGAACCAATCCCGACTTGTGGCAGTTCTATCGGCAGATCCAAACCAGCCGAAGTAGTGAAATCACGACTCATCAACTCAACGGCCTGGTGCAAGCCGTCTGAGTCGATAACGAATTCCTGATCCATGCTGATGACCTCAATTTCTATCTGAAACTCAGTTTTGGCCGCTCACACACAGATGTGGGACTGGCTGACGGTTTGGCCTCGTGTCTTAACTCGACCCAGCACCACACCGCCGCGCATCATCACAGCGCAGCCCCGGAAACGCCGCTTGCGCGTTGCGCGTGGTGGCTTCGGCGATGGCTTGCAGTGGCAGGCCGCGCAACTCGGCCAAGACGGCGGCGATGCGGGGTAATTCGGCGGGTTCGTTGCGGCGCGGCGGCTGGCCTGCGGCGCGCTCGGCGGCGGTGACGTACAGCCAATGCGGCGGAATGTCGGGCGCATCGGTCTCTAGCACCAGCGCCGACAGCGGCAGTTCCTGCGCCAAACGGTGCAATTGCAGCGCGCGTTCGTAGGTCAGTGCGCCGCCAAAACCCAACTTGAAACCCAGTTCGATGAACGCCCGCGCCTGCTGCACGCTGCCGTTGAAGGCATGGGCCACGCCGCGCCAACCCGTCGCCGGAGCCAGCTCGCGCAGGGGCTTGAGCAAGGCATCGGCTGATCGGCGCACATGCAAAATCACCGGCAGCTCATGTCGGCGCGCCAGCTTGAGCTGCTCGCGGTAAAACCAAAACTGGCGCTCCCGCAGCGGGCTGCGCGTCAACTCGGGCACAAACAAATCAAGGCCAATTTCGCCCACCGCGACCAAATGCGGGTCAGCGCGGTGCTGGGTCAAGGCCGCGTCCAGCACCGCCAGATCGGCTTCGTCGGCTTGCGCCACGTACAGCGGATGAATGCCCAGCGCGTAGCTGTCGCCGTATTGATGCGCCAGGGCCCGCACTGCGTCAAAGTGAGCGAGGGCCACCGCCGGAATCACGCAATGCGCCACACACTGCGCAGCGGCTCGTGCCCGCACGGCTTGCACATCGGGCGCGAACTCGGGCGCATCCAGATGGCAATGGGTGTCGATCCACATCGTCAGTCTTGCAGCACGCCGCCCACCAGGCGCATTTGTCGGCTACAGCGGGCGGCCAAGGTGTCGTCGTGGGTGACGAGGATGAAGGCCATTTTGTGTTCGCGGGCCAGCTCCAGCATCAGGTCAAACACGCCGTCGGCGGTGTGACGGTCTAGGTTGCCGGTGGGTTCGTCGGCCAGCACGCAGGCGGGTTTGGTGACCAAGGCGCGGGCAATGGCCACGCGCTGACGCTCGCCGCCCGAGAGTTCTGCCGGGCGGTGATGCAAACGGTCTTCCAGCCCGACGCGGGTCAGCATGCGCTGGGCGACTCGGGCGGCATCTTCGGGCGCTTTGCGGCGTATCCACAGCGGCATGGCGACGTTTTCCAGCGCGCTGAACTCGGGCAGCAAATGGTGAAACTGGTACACAAAGCCCAAGTGCTGATTGCGCAGCGCGCCTTGCTCAGTCGGAGTCAAGCCCGACAGGTCTTGCCCATGCAGCCACACTTGGCCGGAGGTGGGCGCGTCCAGCCCACCCAGCAGGTGCAGCAGCGTGCTTTTGCCCGAACCCGATGCGCCCACAATCGCCACCGTCTCGCCTGCACACACGGCGAAATCCACGCCGTTCAGCACCGTCACATCCAAGCGCCCTTCGGTGAAACGCTTGGTCAGACCTTGAGAGCTGAGTACCACGGTGCCCAAGGCCGCAGGCATGGCCCAGCGGCGCACGGGCTTGGGCGCGACAAAAGCCTGAGCCGGCGTGGTGGGCGGGATGTCAGCTTGGATTTCGGTGGAATCAAAGTCCACCGGATACAGCAGGTCGTCATACTCATCATTCATAACGCAAGGCCTCGGCGGGGTTGACGCGGCTGGCGCGCCAGCTCGGGTAAATGGTGGCCACAAAGGCCAGCACCAGCGAAATCACGGCAATCGGCAAGATGTCGGCGCGCTGCGGTTCGCTGGGCATGCGGTTGATCAGGTACACGTCTTTGGGCAAGAAGCTGGCGTGCAGCAGGCTTTCAAGTGCGGGCACGATCACGTCAATGTTGTAGGCCACGCCCAGCCCCAGCAGCAAGCCAGCCAGCGTGCCAATCACGCCCACCATCGCGCCCTGCACGATGAAAATGCCCATGATGCTGCGCGGGCTCGCGCCCAGCGTGCGCAAGATGGCGATGTCAGCGCGCTTGTCGGTGACGCTCATCACCAGCGTGGAGACCAAGTTGAAGGCTGCCACCGCCACGATCAGCGTCAAGATGATGAACATCATGCGTTTTTCCAGCTGCACGGCGGCAAACCAGGTGCGGTTTTGCTGCGTCCAGTCGCGGATCAGTAAATCGCCGGTCAAGGTGCTGGCCAGTTCGGCAGCGACTTCGCGGGCTTGGTGCAGATCGCGGATTTTGAGGCGGATGCCAGTCGGGCCTTCCAGCCGGAAAATTTTGGCGGCATCTTTTTCATGCATCAGCACCAGCGTGGAGTCGTATTCGTAGTGGCCGGAATTGAACGTGCCCACCACCATCATTTGCTTCAAGCGCGGCACCACGCCCGCCGGGGTGATTTGGCCGCTGGGCGCAATCAACGTGACCTGATCGCCCTCACGCACGCCCAAACTTTTGGCCAAGTCAGAACCCAGCAGCACGCCAAAACCACCGGGCACCAAACGGTTCAAGCCGTTGTCGCGCAAGGCCATCGCCAAGTCGGTCACGCCGGGTTCTTGCTCGGGGTTGATGCCGCGCACCATTGCGCCCTTCATGTCTTCGCCACGCGCCAACAGCGCCTGCGCACCGATGAACGAGGCCGCACCCAACACGTTGCGGTTGGTGAAGACCTCTTTCATGGTCTGGGGGACATTGGGCAACGCCGCGCCGTTGGGCGCAAAAATCTCGATATGCGAGACCACGCTCAACATGCGGTCGCGTACTTCTTTTTGGAAGCCATTCATCACCGACAGCACGATGATCAGCGCCGCCACCCCCAGCGCAATGCCCAGCATGGACACGCCCGAGATGAAAGAGATGAAGCCATTGCGCCGCGTGGCACGACCGGCGCGGGTGTAACGCCAGCCCAGTATCAGTTCGTAGGGGATTTGCATGAAGGTGGGTCAGTTTGCGAGCCAGTTGCCCAAACAGGCAGTGACTCGCAGTTTACCCAGCCCAAGACGCGCCCCCGCGCAGCAGGGGCACAAGAAAAACGCTTAAACGGCCAGCTTGACCTGATAGCCCGGCTGGTTTTTGGGGTGATTGGCGTTGGTGAACACGCTGCGGTCGCTCTTGAGCACGATCACGTCAAAGAACGGGCGAAAGCGATCTTCGCTCACACCAAACGCGGTCAAGAACTTGCCCAGCAGCACTTGCTCTTCGGGCTCGGGTTGACCGTCGGCCAACGAGGAGTCGATCAGGTTGACCAAGATACACATCTTTTGCGCATCGGTCAGCAGCGGCGTGGCTTCTTGCAAGAAGGTTTCGACCGAGTTCTTGCGGCGGTACTTCACAGCCGAGTCCAGCAAGGCTTGGCTTTGCGCGCCCACGCCGATGGTGCCGCGCCCGTCGTCTTGGCCGCCCAGCACGCTCAGCAGATGGCCGACTTCTTCGGCATCCATCTCGCCGTCGGCAGCCATCATGTACAGCAGTGCGGTGGCAAAGGCCAAGTGCGGGGTCATTTTCTCGCCGCTGTCGCTCTTGAACATGTCAAACAAACCCATGATTTCCATCTCCTGAAAGGTGAACACACACAAAACACCGACCCGGCTGGCGGCGCAGCTCAAGGCCGCAGCGCCCTGCCCAGGTCAGCAGTCGGGCGGATTGTGCCGACGGGTTGATCGACTTACAGGTTCTGGGAGTTAGCCACCAGACAGAGCTGAGAGAATCCACCGATGCACCTGCTGATTCCCTATGCCGCCAGCACCGCTCCAGCTTGCCGCGCCGCGCTGCCTGATTTGCGTCTGCCCCATTTGACGCATCTGCTGGCTCATTTGAGCCTCACCCACACCGACCTTGACCCGCCCGACGACACCCCGC
>CALMOI010000492.1 GCA_937871735.1 uncultured Comamonadaceae bacterium | reverse complement strand
GGGTCATCACCACGATGGCCTGTCACCTGGATGTTTTTTCTATGAACAAGCGCACTGAATTTTTTCTGTTGGCAACCGCCATCGCTGCGATGACGATAGTGGGTGGTTGCAGCAAGTCGCTACCGGTACCCGCCGCGTCGTCGCCCGCCTCCGCTGCCGTTGGCAACGTCTCGGACATGGATGTGACCGAGCATGTCAAAACGGCTTTGCAACAAAACGACGCGCTCAAAGGCTTCAACATCACCGTCGTGACGCTCAAGGGCGATGTGCGACTGATCGGGGTGGTCAACAACCAAGCGCAAATTGATGCAGCGCTCAAGATTGCCCGTGCCGCAGACGGCACCCACGCGATTCACGACGAACTCACGATCAAGAAGTGATGAAGCTTCATCAATGGAAAGTCGCCGTCATGACTTTGGCGCTGCTCACGACCGGCGCAAAGGCCACATCCATTTGCCGATGGGTGAATGACGCCGGTCAAACCCAAATCACGGAAGTGGTGCCAGAGAAGTACAGGAGTGCGGCGATGTGCACCGATTCGCAAAAGTACGAGCTTTCTGATGAGCAGCGCCGCGCCGTCGAGCAACAAAGGGCCGAAGCCAAGGCTCAGGCCCACCAGCCCCGTGCTCAAGTGCGGGCCTCAAAGCAACTGATGTGAGGGGCTGGGCTGATGCCCCCTCCTCCGCACCCACTTGATGCCTTCAAACCAGACCACGCTCAGCAAACCCAGAGCGCAGGCGGCGGCCAGTTCGTGCGCAGGCAAGGGCGCAAACCGCAGCACACCGACAGCCCAAGGAACATAGAGCGCGGCCAGCAACAGCGCTGCCGCCAAGCCGACGACCACCCACAGCGTCCGGTTCGGCGTGTGCAGCGTGGCCCACAGCGACCGGGTGGCCGAGCGGTTCGAAAGGATCAGCGCCAAGTTGCCCACCACCAAGGTGGCAAAAGCAAAGGCGCGAGCCTCAGGCTCGGGGATGCGCGGGCTGGCCCACGCAAACGCCGCCATCACCACAGCGAGCACGCCCAGCCCCTGCACCAGCGCCAGCCACAGCGTGGCACCGCCAAACAGCGGCGCGGCTGCGTCACGCGGCGGGCGCTGCATCACGTCGCTTTCGGCGGGTTCGCTCTCAAATGCAATTGAGCAGGCCGGGTCAATGATGAGTTCAAGAAAAGCGATGTGCATCGGAAACAGCAACGCAGGCCAGCCCAGCAACACCGGCAGCAGCGCCATGCCTGCAATCGGCACGTGTACCGCCAA
Organism: uncultured Comamonadaceae bacterium; assembly: GCA_937871735.1. Taxonomy (GTDB): domain Bacteria; phylum Pseudomonadota; class Gammaproteobacteria; order Burkholderiales; family Burkholderiaceae_C; genus CALMOI01. The sequence continues at coordinate 2,712 of CALMOI010000492.1, read as the reverse complement.
GATGTACGACATGGCCTTGCGCAAGTTGTCGAAGATGCGACGCCCCAACCGCACCGCCGCCACGATGGCCGTGAAGTTGTCGTCAATCAGCACCAGCGAGGCCGACTCGCGGGCCACGTCGGTGCCACGGCCACCCATCGCCACTCCCACGTGCGCCGCACGCAGCGCCGGGGCATCGTTCACGCCGTCGCCGGTCATCGCCACGATGTCGCCTCTGGCCTTCAGCGCCTGCACGATGCGCAGCTTTTGCTCCGGCGCGATGCGAGCGCAGATGCTGACCGCGCCCATGCGCTCGCGCAGCGCTTCATCACTCAGCGCGGCCATCTCGTCGCCGGAGAGCACGTCGCCATCACGCTCAGCCAGCCCCGCTTGGTGCGCAATGGCGCGTGCCGTGGCCGGGTAGTCGCCAGTAATCATGACGACCCGGATGCCAGCCGCGCGGCATTCGGCCACAGCGGCGGGCACTTGCGGGCGCACCGGGTCGGCCAGACCGAGCAGCCCGATGAATTCAAAATCGAAGTCGTGTTCGTTCGTCGGCCAATCTTGACCCGTGAATGCGCCTCGCGCCACCGCCAGCACGCGCAGCCCCTCAGCGGCCAGTTCGTCAACCACGCGGGCGATGTGGGCCTTTTGCGCATCGCTGAGGTGGCACAAGTCCATCACCGCCTCCGGTGCGCCTTTGGCCGCGACGGTCTGCACGCCATCGCCCGTCGCCGCCCACACATGCGACATCGCCCGCAGCGCCGGGCTGAGCGCATAGGTTTGCACCAAGCGCCAGTCGCGGTGCAGATGTTCGGTGTCGGCCAAAAAGCGTTCACCGAGCTGGTGGAAGGCTTTTTCCATCGGGTCGAAGGGGTCGATCACGCTGGCCAAAATCGCCACTTCAACCAAGGCGTGAAAGGCTTCGGGCAGCTTGGCATCGGCCAACGAGCCGAGCGCCAGCCGATCCGGCAGATCAACGCCACCAGCGGCAAGGTGCGTCACCGTCATGCGGTTTTCGGTCAAGGTGCCGGTTTTGTCGCTGCACAGCACGGTGGTGGCACCCAGCGTTTCAATGGCGTTGATGCGGCGGGTGAGCACGCCTTCCTTGGGCAATCGGCGCGCGCCCAGCGCTGGGAACACGGTCAGCACCACCGGATATTCTTCGGGCAGCATCGCCATCGCCAAAGCGATGCCTGCCAGCACGGCTTGCAACCAGTCGCCCTTGATCAACCCATGCACTACCACGAGAGCCAGACTCAAGGCCAGCGCCAACAAGGCCAGGTTGCGCACCAAGCGGGCGGTCTGCTTTTGCAGCGGCGAGCGCTCGTTCTCTACCGTGCCCAAGGCTTTGCCGATGCGGCCGATTTCGCTGCGTTCGCCAGTCGCCGTCACCTGTGCCGTCGCGTGGCCTTGCACGAGCAGCGTGCCTGCGTAGACCATCGCTTGATCGTCGCCACCGGGCGCAACGCGGGCGGTGGCGACGAGGGGTTGGGCCGCAGCAGCCAGCTCAGCGGGCAGCGCCACCCGCTTGCCCACCGGCACGGCTTCGCCCGTCAGCAGCGACTCGTCGGCCCGAACGCCATCGGCTGACACCAGCAAGGCATCGGCGGGGACGCGGTCGCCTTCACTTAGCTTGAGCAAATCGCCGCACACCACGTCACTGCCAGCGATGCGTTGGGGCTGGCCGTCACGAATGACCAGCGCACGCGGGCTGGTGAGGTCGCGCAAGGCTTCGATGGCGCGCTCGGTTTTGCCTTCTTGGTACAGGGTCAGCGCCAAGGTGACGAGCACGAAGCCAAACAGCGTCAAGCCTTCTTGCAAGTCGCCAAACACCAAGTAGAGCGTGCCCGCCGCCAGCAGCAGCAAGAACATGGGCTCGCGCACCGTCTCAATGGCAATCGACAGCAACGACCGGCGCTGACCACCAGGCAGCGCATTGGGGCCGTCTTCAGCCAAACGCTGGGCAGCTTGGGCTGCGGAAAGCCCGCCATCAGATTCGACGACAGGGGCGATTGGGGCCAGATGGGCTTGGTTCACAGTCATGACTGCGAACTTAAGAGCGCGCACGCTGAGGGTCTGTGCGGCATCGCACACAGACTCCGGGCAACAGGGCTAAGGTATCAGCGCTTCAAGCCGAAAGCGCCCAGCATTTGTTCCGTCTGTTTTTGCATTTGTTCTTGCATTTGCACGAACATGCCTTTGGATTGCTCGACGTAATTGCCCATCATGCCTTGCATCACCGGCGACTTGATGCTCATGAACTGCGTCAGCATTTCAGGCGACAAGCCCTGCGATTGCTCGGTGAACTTGGCCTGCATTTCAGCAAAGGTCTGCACGTTCTTTTCGAGGTACGAGCCCATGAAGCCCTGCATGGCGTGGCCGTAGAAACGAATGATGTTGGACAGCACTGCCTCCGTGAACATGGGCGCACCGCCCGCCTCTTCTTCCAAGATGATTTGCAGCAAGATGCTGCGCGTCAGATCGTCATTGGTTTTGGCATCGCGCACCACGAAGGGCTTGCCGATCATGACCAACTGCTTGACATCGGCCAGTGTGATGTAGGAAGACGAATCAGTGTCGTAGAGCCGCCGATTCGGGTACTTTTTGATGACGTGCAGTGCTGGTTGCTCACCAGCTTCTTTTTTAACGACCACGTTTGACTCCTCGGGCAGCTCAGATCAGGGGATGATAGGTGTGTTATCAGTGCGCCCATAAAAAAACGCTCAGGTG
>CALMOI010000491.1 GCA_937871735.1 uncultured Comamonadaceae bacterium | reverse complement strand
GCATTGCACGCAACCCGAACCAAGTCGTCTTCTGCAGTCGGGGTCAGAAAACACTCCAAAGCATGGCTTGGGCCGAAACTTTGGGGTGTGCTCTGTAAGCACCAAAGGCTGGAGGCCCTTGTGGACACTCCAGCCTTTTGAGGCCAAGCGAATTACTTGACTTCAGCCTTAGCACCAGCGTCGGTGAGCTTCTTGACAGCAGCTTCAGCGTCGGCCTTAGGGATGGCTTCCTTGACGTTCTTGGGAGCGCCGTCAACCAGATCCTTGGCTTCTTTCAAGCCCAGACCGGTGATTTCGCGCACGGCCTTGATGACCGAGACCTTTTGAGCGCCAGCTTCGAGCAGAACGACGTTGAATTCGGTCTTTTCTTCAACAGCAGCTGCGGGAGCAGCAGCGCCGCCACCAGAAGCGGCCATAGCGGCAGCGCTCACGCCAAACTTCTCTTCGATGGCCTTGACCAGGTCGTTGAGTTCCATGACCGTCATGCTGTCCAGCGCGGTCAAAAATGCGTCTTTATCGAATGCCATTTTCAATTCCTAACAATATTGGTTACCACAAGTTGCGGGCATCAAGCCGCAACGGCTTCGGCGGCTGCTTCTGGTGCTGCCACGCCTTCGCCTTTTTTCTCCGCCAATGCGGCCAGCACACGGGCTGTACGCGAAATGGGGGATTGCATCAAGCCCAACAACTGAGCCAGCAACACTTCCTTGGAAGGAATGTTGGCCAATTGCTTCACGCCGTTCACGTCCAGGACTTTCCCTGCGAAGGCACCACCGCGAATCACCAACTTGTCGTTGGTTTTTGCGAAGTCGGACACCACTTTCGCGGCGGCCACAGCGTCTTCAGAGAAGCCATAGATCAGCGGGCCGGTCATCTGGTCGCTAATCACTTCAAAACCGCTACCAGTCACAGCACGGCGGGCCAGGGTGTTTTTCAACACCATCAGGCTCACACCCTTGCTGCGAGCTTCGGCACGCAGTTTGGTCATGGCAGCGACCGTGATGCCGCGGTATTCCGCGATCACGAGCGTTTGAGCTTTAGCGGCGAGGCTGGTCACTTCGGAAATGACCGCTTCTTTCTCACTGCGATTCAGACTCAAGGTCTACTCCTTCAATATGTGTTGTTTGGCAAATGCCGCCCAACACGTCTCATTGCAGCGACCAACTGTTTTGGAAAACTCCATCATCAGCGGGATCGCCATCTGCGTTGGCTGTCTCATGATTAAGCGCGGTTGCCCGCGCACCAACGGTCTTGGATGACCTGCGACCACCTTGCGGCTATCGCAGCCCACCAATCGGGCAGCCTTGCGGCCGCCCAAATTTTTGCAATTACGCTGCGATGGACTGAGTGTCCACACGCACGCCCACACCCATGGTGGACGACACTGCAACCTTGCGCAGGTACAGACCCTTGCTGGTAGCAGGCTTGGCTTTGTTCAAAGCTTCGATCAAAGCGGACAAGTTGCCTTGCAGCTTGTCGGAGTCGAACGAACGACGACCGATGGTGCCGTGCACAATACCGGCCTTGTCGACACGGAATTGCACTTGACCAGCCTTGGCGTTGCGCACAGCAGTGGCGACGTCAGGAGTCACAGTGCCAACCTTCGGGTTAGGCATCAGGCCACGCGGGCCCAAAATTTGACCCAACGTACCGACCACGCGCATCGCGTCAGGAGCAGCGATCACCACGTCGAAAGGCATGTCGCCAGCCTTGACCATAGCAGCCAGATCGTCCATGCCGACGATGTCAGCACCAGCGGCGCGGGCTTCTTCAGCCTTGGCACCTTGGGCGAACACAGCCACGCGCTTGGTCTTGCCGGTGCCGTGAGGCATCACGACGGCGCCACGCACCACTTGATCCGACTTCTTGGCATCCACGCCCAGTTGCACGGCCACGTCGATCGATTCATCGAACTTGGCGTTAGCGCATTCTTTGACGATGCTCAGGGCATCAGCCAGCGCGTACAGCTTGGTGCTGTCCACTTTGCCTTGGAAGGCTTTTTGCTTTTTGGTGAGCTTGGACATTTACACGCCCTCCACATTCACGCCCATGGAACGGGCAGAGCCAGCGATGGTGCGAACAGCTGCGTCCAAATCGGCGGCAGTCATGTCTTTCATCTTGGTCTTGGCGATTTCTTCCAGCTGAGCGCGGGTGATCTTGCCGACCTTTTCCAGGTGCGGACGAGCAGAACCCTTGTCCAGCTTAATGGCCTTCTTGATCATCGCAGTCGCCGGGGGCGTCTTGATGATGAAAGTGAAGCTCTTGTCGGCAAAAGCCGTGATCACCACAGGCAGGGGAGTGCCGGGCTCAATACCTTGGGTCTGCGCGTTAAACGCCTTGCAGAACTCCATGATGTTGAGGCCGCGCTGACCCAGAGCCGGGCCAATGGGGGGGGACGGGTTGGCCTTGCCAGCTGGCACTTGCAGCTTGACGAAGCCGACGATTTTTTTCGCCATGCTTTTCTCCTAACGGGTACCAACGCCTCAACTGTGCAGTGAGGCTCCCCGCGATTAACGACTCAGAAAAAATTCCGCACCGAGTCGCAAAGTGCGAAATGGGTGTCAGGTCTTTTCGACCTGACTGAATTCGAGTTCCACTGGTGTGGCACGACCGAAAATCGTGACCGAGACACGCACGCGGTTCTTTTCGTAATTGACTTCTTCCACCGTGCCATTGAAGTCGGTGAAGGGACCTTCTTTAACGCGGATGTACTCACCCACTTCAAACTCAACCTTGTGACGCGGCTTGTCGGTGCCTTCTTGCATCTGGCTGACGATCTTTTGCACTTCTGCTTCAGAGATTGGCGCAGGGCGATTTCTAGCACCACCGACAAAACCTGTGACCTTGTTGGTGTTCTTCACCAAGTGCCAAGTTTCATCATTCATCACCATCTCAACCAGCACATAGCCGGGGAAGAACTTGCGCTCAGTGGTCTTCTTTTGACCATTCTTGATTTCGACCACTTCCTCGGTCGGCACCAAAATACGGCCAAACTTAGACTGCATCCCGGAACGCAAGATGCGTTCAGCGATATTGCGCTCAACAGCCTTTTCCATCCCCGAGTAGGCATGAACGACATACCATTTCAGATCGGGGTTTGGAGCCGTAGCGCCCGCTTGCTCAACAACGTCAGTCATTATTTTTTCCATCCCAGCAGCAGGTCGTAAAACACCCATTCCAGCGTTTTATCGGTCAGCCACAAAAACAAGGCCATGATCACCACAAAGGCAAACACGTACAAAGTCATCTGGATGGCCTCTTTGCGTGCGGGCCAAACCACTTTTTGGACTTCACGCCAAGCATCATTGCCAAAAGCGATCAATTGCTTGCCGGACTCGGCAGTAAAAAAAACACCGACAGCTGCAGCCAGACCCACCAACAATGCGGCCCACTGAGCAACAGCACCCTGCTTACTCAACAGGTAATAGGCAACCAATGCCACCAGCACCAAAGCAGCCGACGCGGCGAGCTTGCCCTTGTCAGCAGAAGTACTGACAGTGTCTACTTGTTGTGAAGAAGCCATATTGGCAAATCCTGCGCTTTTCAGCTTTGAGTCGCGTCTTTTCAGACACTGAAGCCCGCCAGGACGCTGGCGGGCTTTGAAAGCCACTTATATCAAGTGGCAGGGGCAGTAGGAATCGAACCTACAACCTTCGGTTTTGGAGACCG
>CALMOI010000490.1 GCA_937871735.1 uncultured Comamonadaceae bacterium | reverse complement strand
ATCACCGGCTTCGCCCACATGGTTGCTTTCCGTGCGCGTGTATCGGCACGACCCGGTGTGCAGGCCGCGTTGCGCGCCGAAGGGTTGTTGGCCTGACCGTCAGTTTTGTGAGGGGCAGCCGTTACAGTGGCGGTTTCGATCTTTGTTCTAAACCCGTCATGAATGCTGCCCATCTTGAGTCCTTGATCGCGTTGATTTACCGCTGGAGGTTGGGTTTGCTGCTGAGCGGCGTGCTGCTGATCGGTGCGGTGTGGTGGTTTGATGAAGCCCCGAAGGCCGATGTCCCCAGCGCCGAAGCCGGTGTGCCCGCCATGAGCTTCAGCGAAGGCGAGCCGGTGCGCGGCACAGATGTGCAATTGCTGCGGCTGACCTTGCGCACCGAGCCAGAAAAGTTCTCGTCCAGCGGCTATGGGTTAGAGGTGCGCAATGCGCTGCTGTTGGTTGGCCCAGATGCCACGCCGCACTGGCTGTTCAAGGGGCATCAAAACTGGGTGCGCAGGCTGCAACAGCTCTCCGGCGATCCTGATGACCCCGAAGATGGCGACACCGCCGCGTTGTACGTGGAATACGTCAGCACCGACACCAATGGCGATCAGCGCCTGAGCTCATCAGACCGCTTCAACGTGGCCGTGGCCGCACCCGATGGCACCAATTTTCAAACGCTGCTGAGCGATGTGCAGCAGGTGTTTTCACACGTGGTGACTGAAGAAGATGAATTGACCGTGGTTTACCAAAAAGCCGATGCCGTGCGCCAAGCGCGCTTTTCGCTGCCCAGCGGCAAACTGCTGGCCGACAAAGAAGTGGTGAAAGTGCCGCAGGCGCTGTAGCCGCAGCCTGCCATTGACCACTTTCAGCCCTGCGCCACCTGCGGATTCACCCCTAGCAGCTTGTGCAGCTTGGGGCTGGTGGTGGTGTATTGCAGCAAGATTTTTTGCTCGGGCCGGATGTGCGCCGCTGCACCAAAAGCGGCCAAGGTGGCTTCATGGAAGCCGCACAAAATCAGCTTCTTCTTGCCGGGATAGGTGTTGATGTCGCCCACGGCGTAGATGCCGGGCACGCTGGTGGCGAATTGTTCGGTGTCAACCACGAGCTGTTTGCGCTCAATCGCCAAGCTCCAGTCGGCAATCGGCCCCAGTTTGGGCGACAGGCCCAAGCAGACCACCAAAGTGTCGGTCGGGACGATGCGCGTGACGGCATCTGGGCCGGTGACTTTCAGGCCCGTCAGGCGTTCATCCGCTGCCTCGAAGCCGGTGATTTGACCGGGCATGAATTGCAGGCGGTGCGCCTCGCGCAGTTCGTGCAGACGTTGCAGTTGGGCTGGCGCGGCTTGAAACGCATCGCGGCGGTGCAGCAGCACGACGTTGGCGGGGCGCTGCGCGCTTTCGTCGCTGGCCAGGCGCACGGCCCAGTCCACGGCGGCATCTTCGCCACCCAGCACCACCACGTTGTGCCCGGCCAGTTGCGCGGGGTCAGCCACGTGGTACAGCAGCTGGCGGCCTTCAAAGGCTTCAATGCCATCTACTTTGAGCGCGCGCGGCTGGAATGCGCCCACGCCCGCCGCAATGAACAGCGTGCGGGTGATGAAGCGCGTGCCCTTGGCAGTGGCTATAAAAAAGCGCCCGTGTGGCTCCACCACGGTGACTTCTTGCCCCAAGTGAAACGTCGGAGCAAAGGGTTCGATTTGCTTGAGCAGCGACTCGGCCAGCTCTTTGCCCGTGCAGACGGCAATGGCCGGGATGTCGTAAATCGGCTTGTGCGGGTACAGCTCAACCGGCTGGCCGCCGGGGTAGGGCAGCGCGTCAATGACGTGCGCCCGAATGTCCAGCAGCCCCAGCTCAAACACCTGAAACAGCCCCACCGGCCCGGCCCCGATGATGACGGCATCGGCCTCTATCGGTGCCGTGGCGGCGGGCGCGTGAGGTGGGAGCTGTGCGGAGGTCATGCCGGGGCGCAAGCGGATCAGCGAACCAGTTCGCTCAGCTTGCCGGTCTTGTCTTTCCAAGCGTCAGCGTCGGCCAGCGGGGCCTTGCGCTTGGTGATGCTGGTCCAAGTGGGCAGCAGCGCCAGTTCGGCGTTGAGCTTGATCATGTGCTCTTGGCCCTTGGGCAGATCTTCTTCCGCAAAGATGGCGTTGGCGGGGCATTCGGGAATGCACACGGCGCAGTCGATGCATTCATCGGGGTCGATGGTCAGGAAGTTCGGGCCTTCGCGGAAGCAGTCCACGGGGCAGACATCGACGCAATCGGTGTATTTGCAGCGGATGCAGGCTTCGGAAACGACGTGGGTCATGTGAGGTGCGCTCTGATGAGGTGGAGGGGAAAACCCTCAATTTTAAAGGGTGCGTTCTAACCGAGGCCGCAGTGTGGCCCCGGTCGGCACAGGGTTGCTTGATTCAGGTCAATTGACCAGAACCGCACCCGAGGTTTTGTGGCTGGCGGTGTCCACCAAAATCAGCGCGCCCAGCACGCGCGAGCGGGCGTAGGCAGCGGCGGGAATGGCTTCTTGCAGCAGCAGCTCGACGTGGCCGATGGCGTTGGGTTCGAGCTGAGTGGCGTCAGTTTCTTCCAGTGTGTTGATGTTCACGCGATGCACGATGCGCTTGACCTTGGCCTTGACCCAGCGGTGGCCGTGCAGCGCCCAGTACACACGACCGGCGACCAGCGCTTCGTCGTCCATCCAAGCGATGGTGGTGCTGATCTCGCGGCTGGCGGGCCAAGCGGGCACGCTGGCCGGGGTGTCAAAGTCGTCGTCGCTGACGGCGGCTGGCGTGGGCGCGGCCAGCAGCCAGTCGCCACGCGACACGTCCACTTCGCGGTCCAGCACGATGCCAGCGCTGTGACCGGCGGCAATGTCTTTGGGGTTGCGGGCGTGATCCAGCACTTGCGCCACCGTGGCCAGTTGGCCGCTGGGGAAGATTTGCACTTGAGCACCGGGTTGCACCGTGCCCGTGGCCACGCGGCCCCAGAACACGCGCCGACCCATCGAGGTGTCAGCCGACGAAGAGAACTTCTCGACCCACTGCACCGGGAAGGCGAACGGCTGATCTGATTCCGACGGCGTGACCGGCAGCTTTTCCAGCAATTGCAGCAGCGTCGGGCCGGTGTAGCCGCACCAAGCGGCGTCGGTGGCGGCATCGACCACGTTCCAGCCCTTCAAGGCGGACATGGGCACGATGGCGGCCACGGTGATGCCAGCGGCTTGCGCAAATTTTTGCAGCGCGGCGCTGATGTGGGCAAAAGCCAGTGCGGCATCGGCCACAGCATCGAGCTTGTTGACCGCGAAGATGATCGAGGGCACGCGCAGCAAGTTGCACAGCAGGCTGTGGCGGCGGGTTTGCACCAGCAGCTCCAGCGCGGCGTTTTGCCAGTCCAGCTTGGTGGCATCGACCAGCACCACGGCGGCATCGGCGCTCGATGCGGCGGTGACCATGTTGCGGGTGTACTGCTCGTGGCCGGGCGCGTCACCAATGATGAACTTGCGGGTCGGGGTGGCAAAGTAGCG
>CALMOI010000489.1 GCA_937871735.1 uncultured Comamonadaceae bacterium | reverse complement strand
TCATTCAGGGCAGCTGCTGTTCGCGCTGCGGCGCGCCGCTGCCCGGCGAGTGGCACTGGCGCGATGCCGCAGGCGGATTGCGCGGCTTTGTGTTGGCCGGCCCGGCCACCGCCCGGCGCATGAAGCTGTCAGCCCAAGTGCTGCCCGAAGGGGCGTGAGGGCAGCGTGACCCGTCAGCGCCCGCGCGGAGCGTTGGCGTTGACGGGCGCACTTGCCGTAGCCGGTGCGCTGGCGGCAGAGGCCGCAGGCGTGGGCGCATTGGGGCGCAGGATGTCGAACTCGCTGGCCGGGCGCGATTTGCCAGTCGGAGCGGCGGTTTGACCCAGTTGCGTGGCTGCGATGTCTTCGGGGCTGGGGTAGGTGTGATTGATCCAGTAGTCAAACACCCGGCGCGCAATCGGAGCGGCTGACGCGGCACCGAAACCGACGTTTTCAACGATGGCGGCAATGGCGATTTGCGGCTTGTCGGCTGGCGCAAAAGCGGTGTAGAGCGCGTGGTCGCGCTGGCGCTCTTCCATGCGGCTGGCCACGTACTTTTCTTTTTGACCCAAGCTCACGGCCTGCGCGGTGCCGGTCTTGCCGCCCGACGAGTAAGTGGCTCCGGCGAAAACTTTGGTGGACGTGCCGCCCTGCGTCACCCCAATCAGCGCTTGGCGAATGACTTCGATGTTCTCGGGTTTGTAGCCTAGGTTGGTCGGCTGCTCAATCTCAATGGGTGTGCGGGTGTGCGTGACGGGATCTTGTGTCGCCAGCACCAAATGCGGCGTGCGCTTGATGCCGCCGCCCACCAGCGTGGCCGTGGCCTGCGCCAGTTGCAGCATGGTGAAGCTGTTGTAGCCCTGACCAATGCCCAGCGAAATCGTCTCGCCCGCGAACCACTTTTGCTGCTCGGCGCGCTTGAAGTAGCCGCGCTTCCACGCTTGGTTGGGCAGCACGCCGCGCACTTCGCCGTTGATGTCGATGCCGGTAATCTGCCCAAAGCCCAGCGGCTCCATGAAGTCGTGGATGCGCTCTGCGCCCATCTCATTGGCCAGCGAGTAGAAGTAGACATTGCTCGACTCCATGATGGCGCGGTGCATGTCCATGATGCCGCCACGCTCGTTTTCCGGGCTGCCGAAACGGTGACCGCCGAACATGTAAAAACCGGGGTCGTTGATCAGGGTTTTGGGCGAGCGCGTGCCAGTTTCCAGCGCACCCAGCGCCATGAAGGGCTTGTAGGTCGAGCCAGGCGGGTAAGTGCCGCGCAGCGCCCGGTTGAGCAGCGGCTTGTCCACCGACTCGTTGAGCATCTGCCAGCTTTCTTGGTCAATGCCGTCCACAAACAAATTCGGATCGAACGTGGGTTTGCTGACAAAAGCCAACACCTCGCCCGTTTGCGGGTCAATGGCCACCAGCGCACCACGCCGGTCGCCATACAGCTCTTCCACCAGCTTTTGCAGTCGGATGTCGATCGACAGCATGATGGTCTCGCCCGGCGTGGCCGGTTTGCTTGATAGCTTGCGCGTGGCGCGGCCCCCGGCGGAGGTTTCGATCATCTCGAACCCGGTTTGGCCGTGCAACTGATCTTCGTAGCTTTGCTCAACGCCCAGCTTGCCGATGTAGTCAGTGCCCCGGTAGTTGGCCGCGTCCTCGGTATCGTCGATGGCTTCTTTTTCTTTGGTGTTGATGCGGCCGATATAGCCGATCACGTGGCTGGCCAGCTCGCCATACGGGTAGTTGCGGAACAGCCGCGCCTTGATTTCGACTCCCGGAAAGCGAAAGCGCTGAGCCGAAAACCGCGCTACTTCTTCGTCCGTGAGCTTGGTGCGGATGGGCAGCGATTCAAAGTTTTTCGATTCTTCGCGCAGCCGCTTGAAGCGACGACGGTCGCGCGGCTGAATCGGCACCACTTGCGACAGCTCGTCAATGGTGGCTTCGAGGTCAGCGATTTTGGAAGGCGTGATCTCCAGCGTGTAAGCCGAGTAGTTGGAGGCCAGCACCACGCCGTTGCGATCCAAAATCAAACCCCGGTTGGGCACGATGGGCAAGATGGCGGTGCGGTTGCTTTCGGCTTGCTCCAGCAGGTCTTCGTGGCGCACCACTTGCAGGTAGACCAGCCGCATCACCAGCAGCGAAAACGCCACCACCACCACCAAGCCGAAAGCAATGGCGCGCAGCCGAAAGCGCCACAGGTCGGCCTGAACGTTGCGAAACTCCGTCATGGGTAAAGGCTGGATTTACAGCGGGCGGTGTTTATCAGGATCGGGCGCACGGCGCTGAGGCAGCAGCAGCAGGGCGCAGATCAGCGGCCACAGCGCGGCTTCCAGCAAGGGCGGCAGCAGCATCAGCCAGCCGGGAAAGGTGTTGCCCGAGCTCAAGCGGATCAACAATTCCAAGCCGTGAGCCACCGCAAACAAAGGCAACACATGCAGAGCCTGCGCCGAAGCGCTGAACCAAGGCAGCCGTCGGTGCAGGTTGAAGGCCAAGTAGCTCAATACGGCGTAAGACAGCGCGTGCTGCCCCAGCAGGGCGGATTGATGCACGTCCATCAACAGTCCCAAGCAAAACGCAATGCCGACTCCGATGTGGCGGGGTTGATGCACGCTCCAAAACACCACGGTGAGCGCCAAGAAGTCGGGTATCCAGAGCAAGCCATTGAGGCCGCTGACATTGGGTGCGATGTTCAGCACCAGCGCCAGCAGCAAGCTGAACCAGATGAACGCCGGGTTAGCGGGCAGCAGCAATTGCTGACCAGCGGGCATGATCATGGAGTGGCCTTTCGGTGCGAAGAGGCCGCCGAGGCGGCAGTGGCCGCTGGCGTGGCTTGAGGGTTGGGCTGCGACAGCATCACGGGTTGCAGCACCATCACCTGCTTGGCCCCCAGCGACATGGCTTGTGGGTCGCAGTAGATCCGTGCAAAAGAGGAGTCAGAGCGGCGGTCAACGAAGGCGATTTTGGCAATCGGCAAACCGGGTGGGTACACGCCGTCCACGCCGCTGGTGGACAGCAGGTCGCCTTCTTTCACATCAGCGTTGCTGGGCATGAAGCGCAGCTCCAGCGTGCCGCCCCGCGTGACCGGGTCGCCATAGGCCACGCTGCGTGCGCCAGTGCGGGTATTGAGCACGGGAATGGCGTGGTCGCGGTCAATCAGCAGTGTGACTTCGCTGGTCAGTGGTTGCACGCGGGTGACTTGGCCCAGCACGCCTGCATCGTCCACCACGGGCGAACCCAAGGCGATGCCATGCACCATGCCCCGGTCAATGATCATTTTGCGGGTGTAGGGGTCGGCGGCGTCGTACAGCACTTCGGCGGCTTGGGCGTGAATGTTGGGCAACTCGCGCAGCCCCAGCAGTTGGCGCAGGCGTTTGTTTTCTAGCGTGAGTTGCTCGACTTGGCTGGCGCGCAGGGCTTGCAGTGCCAGTTTTTGCTGGGCTTGCGCCTCAGTTTGCTGCGCCGTGCTGACGGTTGAGGTGTAGATGCTGAGCGAGCTGAGCAGTTTTCCCGGCTGCATCGCCAGCCATTGCACCGGATACAGCACCGTGATGGCGACTGCACGAACAGGCTGCGAAATGCCCAAGCGACTGTCAGCCACCATCAAAAACAGGGCCAAGGCCCCGCAAAAAACCAGCTTGGACAGCGCCGACGGCCCTTGCTTGAAAAAGGGTGGGGGCGTGTGGTCGAGAGTACCCAAAGGCATGATGCTGGACGACGATGTCGCGTAGGCCGAAAGGGAAAGATCAAAAGCGCAAAGCTGCGCACGAGGCGCAGCCAACCCACCGTGTGAATTTGCGCGTCGTGCTTATTCCGAAGTGAAGATGCTGCCCAAGCGATCCATGCGCTCCAAGGCCATGCCGCAGCCGCGCACCACGCAGGTCAGCGGCTCTTCGGCCACGAGCACGGGCAGGCCGGTTTCTTCGGCCAGCAGGCGATCCAGATCGCGCAAGAGTGCGCCGCCGCCGGTGAGCATCATGCCCCGGTCGGCAATGTCGGCACCCAGCTCGGGCGGGGTGTGTTCCAGCGCGGTTTTGACGGCGGAGACGATTTGGTTGAGCGGGTCGGTCAGCGCTTCGAGGATTTCGTTGGAGCTGATGGTGAAGCTGCGCGGCACGCCTTCGGACAGGTTGCGGCCCTTGACTTCCATCTCGATCACTTCGGAGCCGGGGAAGGCGGAACCGATTTTCTTCTTGATGGCTTCGGCGGTGGGCTCACCAATCAACATGCCGTAGTTGCGGCGGATGTAGTTGACGATGGCTTCGTCAAACTTGTCACCGCCCACGCGCACCGAGCCTTTGTAGACCATGCCGCCCAGCGAGATCACGCCCACCTCAGTGGTGCCACCGCCGATATCGACGACCATCGAGCCCGAGGCTTCGGACACTGGCAGACCAGCACCAATGGCAGCAGCCATCGGCTCTTCAATCAGGTACACCTCGGAAGCGCCCGCACCCAGTGCGGATTCGCGGATGGCGCGGCGTTCGACCTGGGTCGAACCACAGGGCACGCAGATGATGATGCGGGGGCTGGGGCGGAACATCTTGGTGTCGTGCACCATCTTGATGAACTGCTTGAGCATTTGCTCGGTGACGGTGAAGTCGGCGATCACGCCGTCTTTCATGGGGCGGATGGCTTCAATGTTGCCGGGGACTTTGCCCAGCATGGCCTTGGCTTCGCGGCCTACAGCCTGAATCGTCTTTTTACCTTGGGGGCCGCCTTCGTGGCGGATGGCAACCACTGAGGGTTCATCCAGCACAATGCCCCGGTCGCGCATCACAATCAGTGTGTTGGCTGTGCCCAAGTCAATGGCCAAGTCGGTAGAGAAGTACCGACGAAAAGTTCCAAACATTGCAGTATTCCTTGAGGCATGACAGGCGCTTCGGCCCGGCATCGCCCTGTTGTATCGGTCTAAAAAATCACTTTTCTCTGCAAATAGCACCGCTTTCGCGGGCGTTGCGTCAAAGGCGGGATAATACCGTATCGCCTGTGTGCAAGCGGGTGCGCCGCCTGCGTAGCCTCACCTTTACTCCGAGTTTCCTTTCTCTATGTCCTTGAATTTGAACGACATTGCCCGGATCGCCAATTTGGCCCGACTTGAGTTGCAATCAGATGAAAGCACGCGGTTGCTGACGCAATTGAATGGCTTTTTCAGCATCGTCGAGACCATGCGCGCGGTAGATACCACCGGCATCGTGCCTTTGTCGCACCCTGTGGCTGCGATTGCGGACATCGCCCTGCGCCTGCGCGACGACGTGGCCAGCGAGCCCAACCAACGCGAGGCCAACCAACAAAGCGCCCCCGCTGTCGAACGCGGTCTGTTCTTGGTGCCCAAGGTGATTGAGTAAAGAGTTGTCATGACCACTGCATTGCACGATTTGAGCGTGGCCGCCCTGGCCGCCAGCCTGCGCCGCCGCGAAGTCTCTGCTGTCGAAGTCGCCCAGCACTTCTTGGCCCGCGCCCACAGCCACCAAGACTTGGGCGCTTACCTCGCCCTGAATGAAGACGCCACCTTGGCCCAAGCCCGCGCCGCCGATGCCCAGTTGGCCGACGGCAGCGCCGGGCCGCTGGCCGGTGTGCCGCTGGCGCACAAGGACATCTTTGTCACCAAGGACTTCCCCAGCACCGCCGGTTCCAAGATGCTGGACGGCTACCGCTCGCCGTTTGACGCCACCGTGGTGCGCAAGCTGGCCGAAGCGGGCATGGTCACCACCGGCAAGCTCAATTGCGACGAGTTCGCAATGGGCTCGGCCAACGTCAACTCGGCCTACGGCAAGGTGCTGAACCCCTGGGATCGCAGCCGGGTGCCCGGCGGCTCGTCGGGTGGTTCTGCCGCTGCTGTCGCCGCACGTTTGGTACCTGCGGCCACCGGCACCGACACCGGGGGTTCCATTCGCCAGCCCGCCTCGTTTTGCGGCATCACCGGCATCAAGCCCACTTATGGCCGGGCCTCGCGCTACGGCATGATCGCTTTTGCTTCCAGCCTGGATCAAGCCGGGCCGATGGCGCGCTCTGCCGAAGACTGCGCCCTGCTGCTGTCAGCCATGTGCGGCCCCGATCTTGATCGGGATTCCACCTCGCTGGACATGCCCGCCGAGGACTACAGCCACCACCTGAACGACAGTCTGGACGGCCTGCGCATCGGCATCCCCAAGGAATTCTTCGGCCCCGGCCTGTCGGACGACGTGCGTGCAGCCGTGGACGGCGCGCTCAAGACCTACGAGCAGCTGGGGGCCAAACTGGTCGAGATCAGCCTGCCGCGCACCGAGCTGTCGATTCCGGTGTACTACATCATCGCCCCCGCCGAAGCCAGCTCTAACCTGTCGCGCTTTGATGGTGTCAAGTTCGGCCACCGTGCCCAGAACTACACCGACTTGGTCGATATGTACAAAAAGACCCGGGCTGAGGGTTTTGGCGACGAGGTCAAGCGCCGCATCATGATCGGCACCTACGTGCTGAGCCACGGCTACTACGACGCCTATTACCTGCAAGCGCAAAAAATCCGCCGCATGATCGCCGACGACTTCCAGCAAGCTTTCCAGCAGTGCGACGTGATCGCCGGGCCAGTGGCCCCCACGGTGGCTTGGACGCTGGGCGGTCACGGCAACGACCCGCTGGCCGACTATCTGGCCGACATCTTCACCCTGCCCGCCAGCTTGGCCGGTCTGCCCGGCATGAGCGTGCCTGCTGGTTTTGGTGCAGGCGGCCTGCCCGTGGGCCTGCAACTGATCGGCAACTACTTCTCCGAAAGCCGCTTGCTGAACATGGCGCACCGCTTGCAGCAAGTCACCGATTTCCACTCCCGCCAACCTGAGGGAGTCTGAGCATGAGCACACCCAAATTGATCCAGGGCTACGAAGTCGTCATCGGCTTTGAAACGCACGCCCAACTCTCCACCCAGTCCAAAATCTTCAGCCGCGCGCCTATCGCCTTTGGTGCGGAGCCCAACACCCAGGCCTGTGCCGTGGACTTGGCGCTGCCCGGCACGCTGCCGGTGATGAACAAAGGCGCGGTCGAGCGCGCCATCGAACTGGGGCTGGCGGTTGGCGCGCACATCGCCGAGCGCAGCATCTTTGCCCGCAAAAACTACTTCTACCCCGACCTGCCCAAGGGCTACCAGATCAGCCAGTTTGAGATTCCGGTGGTGCAAGGCGGCTCGGTTGAGTTCTACTTGGGCGACGAGAAAAAGTCTGTGCGACTGGTACGCGCCCACCTGGAAGAAGACGCGGGCAAGTCGCTGCACGAAGATTTCATCGGTCAGTCCGGCATCGACCTGAACCGCGCAGGCACGCCCCTCTTAGAAATCGTGACCGAGCCCGACATGCGCTCGTCCGAAGAAGCCGTGGCCTACGCCAAGGAGTTGCACAAGATCGTCACCTGGATCGGCATCTGCGACGGCAACATGCAAGAAGGCTCCTTCCGCTGCGATGCCAACGTCTCGGTGCGCAAACCGGGCGAACCGCTGGGCACGCGGCGCGAGATCAAGAACTTGAACAGCTTCAAGTTCATGCAGCAAGCCATCGACTTTGAGATTCGCTGGCAAATCGAGCAAATCGAAGACGGCTACGCCATCCAGCAAGCCACGGTGCTGTTCGACCCCGACACGGGCGAAACCCGCGCCATGCGCTCCAAGGAAGACGCCGCCGACTACCGCTACTTCCCCGATCCCGATCTGCCGCCGCTGGTGATTGCCCCCGAGTGGATCGAGCGCGTGCGCTCTGAAATGGCCGAGCTGCCGCGCGTGATGGCCGCCCGCTTTGTGGCCGACTACGGCCTGCCCGAGTACGACGCCACCACGCTGACCCAAAGCAAGGCGATGGCCGCTTACTTTGAAGCCACGGCCCAGGCCTGCAAGCAGCCCAAACTGGCCAGCAACTGGATCATGGGCGAGATGAGTAAGCGGCTGAATGAGCAAGGCATAAACATCGAAGAAGCAACTGTGAGTCCATGGGAGCTTGCTGGGATCATCACACGTATTAAAGGTGGAATACTGAGTGACAAGTTAGCAAGGCAGCTCTACGACTCTCTGTGGACTCGCACAGGTTCGCAACTTTGGCGAGTAACTGTGGCTGCTGGTCATCGCGACGATCTGGAAGTAATGACGCGTGCACTTATCGAAATCGATAACGAAATCGAAGCCAAGGGCCTCAAGCAGATGAACGACAGCGGCGCGCTGGAAAAGATCATTGATGAGGTCATCGCCGCCAACGCCAAGAATGTCGAAGAGTTCCGTACGGGCAAAGAGAAAGCCTTTAACGCTCTGGTCGGTCAAATCATGAAGGCCAGCAAGGGCAAGGCCAACCCGCAACAGGTTAACGACTTGCTGCGCAGCAAATTGGCTTGATGGCGTGGCGTGTGGTGCGCTGGGGTGAGTTGCCTCAGCGCGTCCAGATGCATTAGCGCGAAGCGGGGCGGGCGGCGCTGGGTGTCGCCAAGCTCGGTGGTGAATTCACTGCGGCCCACAGCTTTTCTAGCTTGGCCAGTTCAGCATCAAAGCGCGCATTGACGCGCTTTTTTTCTTCCTCTTGACCGCCGATGAAGCGTTGCTGACCGGTGGTGGTTTGGTTGTTTTCATCCACTTGCCGTTTCAGTCGTGCGGGGGCTTTGTTGGGGTCTTTTTTGTAGAACTCCATCTCCGCATCAATTTTTTGCCGCTGTTCGCGCAAATCGCTCATGCGCTTTTGAGCCGTCTTGATGACCTCGTCGATTTGGACGAGTGCTTCATGGCGTTCACTGTCATGCATGCTGCGCGAGGGGTAGCGCGTGAGCAGTGCATGGTCTCGGCGTTTTTCTTCGCGGATGCGCGCTTGTTCTTCGGCCAGTTGCCGGTCTTTGGCTTCTTGAGCGGCCAATTCGGGAGCGGTGAGTGCGGGGCCAATTTTGCGGCGCAAGGTGCCGCTGGGGTTGAGCTCCATTTGCTCGCGGTCAGTGCACTCGGGGATGGGGCGGTCGGAGGTGAGCTTGCGACCATTGCCGTCAACGCAGGTAAAAATGCCGCTGTTGGCCTGAATCGGCAGGCCGCCGCCCGTCAGCAACGCGATGATGACCAACCGTTGAGCTCCAGCCCGCACAAAAATCCTTATTCCACGCCGTAGCGCTGTCTGTAAGCTAAAACCCGCTCGTGATGACCCGCAACTCCCGTGTTGCGGCGCAGCGTCAGATATTGCAGTAAATCCGACAGTCTGGCAATGGCGCACACTTGCATGCCCAATTGGTTGCGGACATATTGCACGGCGCTGTGATCCACGTCTTTGCCGTCTTCGGTGGCTTTTTCTTGGCGATCGAGCGCGATGGCCACTGCGTGCGGTGTGGCACCTGCGGCTTTGATCAAGGCGATAGATTCACGCACCGCCGTGCCCGCTGACATGACATCGTCCACGATCAGCACTCGGCCTTGGAGGGGCGCACCGACCAGCGAGCCACCTTCGC
This sequence comes from uncultured Comamonadaceae bacterium, assembly GCA_937871735.1. Classification (GTDB taxonomy): domain Bacteria; phylum Pseudomonadota; class Gammaproteobacteria; order Burkholderiales; family Burkholderiaceae_C; genus CALMOI01. The sequence continues at coordinate 2,224 of CALMOI010000489.1, read as the reverse complement.
CGTGATTCTTAGCTTCTTTGCGGTTGTACGCGAAGGGCACGTTGCGGCCCAAGCGCGCCAGCTCAATTGCCACCGCCGCGCCCAGCGGAATGCCTTTGTAGGCGGGGCCAAAAATCATGTCGAATTCGATGCCGCTGGCGACCAAGGCCTGTGCATAAAACTGCGCCAGTTGGCCCAGCTTGGCCCCGTCGTCGAACAGCCCTGCGTTGAAAAAATAGGGCGATGTCCGACCGGATTTCAGCTTGAACTCACCGAACCGCAGCACGCCAGCATCCACTGCAAACTGCACAAAATCTTGCGCCAGCGCATCGCTCGCGGCCACGTTCGCATCAACCACCATGAAACATATCCTTGTTCAAATTAACCAGCCTGAACCGCTCCAGCCGCCGCTTTGCGTGCAGCAAAGACGGGGCAGGTGGGACAGGCACAGCAAGTTGTCCATTGTATTTGTGCGCTACAGGCCGGCGCTGCTGGAACTTCAGAGACGACTTCGCGCGCTGCCGTGATATGGTTCCCTGCGCTGCTGCCGAAGCGTTCTTTTCACATTCTTTGGGAATCCCATCATGGACACTTCATTTCCCGTTCTGAAGACCTTGTTTTTGCAACTCGGCTTGCCAGCCTCAGAAGCTGAGATTGCGAAGTTCATCACCACCCATGCGCCGCTCGCGCCGGGTGTGGCCTTATGCGATGCCCCGTTTTGGAGTCCAGCCCAAGCCCAGTTTTTGCGCGAAGCGATTGCGCAAGATGCCACATGGTCTGAAGCCGCTGAAACCTTGGCGCTGAGCCTGAGCCGCTAAAGGCGACAATCCGGCCCCGTCATTCACAACTTGGGGACACCTGCGCCCCGCGCCTTTCCATGTTCAGCGTCATCTCGGCCAACCTCAATGGCATCCGGTCTGCCACCACCAAAGGTCTCGAATCGTGGCTCGAAACGGCTCGCCCCGATTGCCTTTGCGTGCAAGAAGTCAAAGCCCAAGCCGCCGATGTACACGGTCGTTTTGAGACCTTGGCCGGCCTGCACGGCCACTTCCAGTTTGCCGAGAAAAAAGGCTATTCCGGCGTCGGCATCTACACCCGGCACGAGCCCAGTGACGTGGTTGTCGGCTACGGCACGCCCGAGTTCGACGCCGAAGGCCGCTACGTCGAACTGCGGTTTGACACCCCAGCGCGCAAGCTGGCTATCGTGAGTTGCTACTTTCCCAGCGGCTCGTCCGGCCCCGAGCGGCAAGAGGCCAAATACCGCTTTTTGGCCAGCATCCAGCCGCAGCTCATGGCGCTCAAAGCACGCGGCGACTTCATCCTGTGCGGTGATGTGAACATCGCCCACCAAGCCATCGACCTGAAAAACTGGCGCGGCAACCAAAAAAACAGCGGCTTTTTGCCCGAAGAACGCGCCTGGATGACCCAGTTGCTGGCCCCTGACGCGGGCGGCTTGGTCGATGTCTACCGCCAACTCGAACCCACCGCCACCGACGCCGCCTACACGTGGTGGAGCAACCGGGGCCAAGCTTGGGCCAACAACGTGGGTTGGCGCATCGACTAGCTGATGCGTCAAAAAACCCACGATTAGCAGGGCTTTGAACCACTCCGCAATCCTTGCAAAGAATGCGAACGTAATGTTAAAATTTGGAGATGGCTGAAACTGGACTACACCGCCCCAAACAACCGCAGGTCATCAGGGAGCGGCTTTTATCCGCATGCGTGGAGTTGTTGGCCGAGGGCGTGCCACTTTCCATTGGCGAGGTTGCAACGCTTGCAGGAGTGACGAAAGGAGCCGTGCAGCACCACTTTGGAACGCGTGAGGCCCTGCTTATGGCTCTTTACGATGAACTCGAAAGGCAGTTTGTCCAACAAGTCCAGACGGCTGGCAGCGGATTGTCGGCGGCAGGAGCGTACGTCGTTGCAACGGTAAATGCTCGCTCAGATGCCGAACTGTCGCGTAGCTGGCGCGCCCTGCTGGTCGCTTGCGTCATCGACCGGGCCTTGGCCACAAGGTGGAGCACCTGGACGCAAGCCAATAGGCAGCTGGACGGCGATGGGGTCAACGGAAAGATGGTCGCACGTCTAGCCGCCGATGGCCTTTGGCTGTCAGACATGCTGGGCACCAATGAGCTAACGGCAACGGAGCGCGAGAGCCTCCGCACACAACTTCTTCAACTATCAGAAAAAGAACCGGGATGAACTCGTACATATTTCTTGGCGGTGCAATCGCCTTCGAGGTGAT
>CALMOI010000488.1 GCA_937871735.1 uncultured Comamonadaceae bacterium | reverse complement strand
GTGGCGGCGCTGCCGGGGGCGCGCAAACCCTCGTGGCGCAACGCCAGCAGCGCCACCGGAGCCGCCGCCAAGCAGCGCCCCAAAGCCAGCAAGCGGGCAATGTCAGCAGCGCTGCCTTCCCACGGCAAGGCGCACGCGGCAATCTGATGGACCTGCCCCGCCAAGGTCTGCAACTGCGCCAGCGCGGCGTGGGCGGCGGCGCTGGCTTGGCGCAGCGCGGCGGCATCGGCTTGCAACTCGCTGCGCTGGCGGGCAGCCAGCCCCAGGTGGTGCAGCGCGCTGTGCGCATCGATAGCAGCGGCAGCCACGTCCACGCTGATAGGCGCTGCGGGCGAGATCAGCAGCCGCGCCAGTTGAATATCGGTGTCGTTGAGCTGGTCGATGCGCTCTTGCACGTCTTGCAGCACGGCCAAGGCGCGCTGACCGTGCGCGTCATCAGCGGGGAACAGCGCGGGCATGAGCGCGAAGTTCAGCGCGTCAGCCGGGGCCAGATCGGCCAATTGCGCCAGCAGCTTGCCCGCTGCGGCTTCGGGCAGGCTGTAGCCGCGCTCGGCCTGCACGCCCAGCAGCGCGCCCAATTGCTGGGTCGCTTGCGCAAAATTGGCAAAGCGGGCGGCAAAGTCGGTCAGCGTGCGCTGCACGGGCAAGTCGTCTTCCGGGCGAAATTCAGCGGGGAAAAAGCCCCACAACGGGTGCTCCGGGCCGTACTGGCCGATGGGGCCGATGTGCTCGGCCAAGTAGCGCAGGCGGTCGCTGGTGGCGGCCATTTGGGTGGCGCTGGTCTGGGCGGCGGTGGGCACACGCAGGTGCTGCACCTCGCTGGCGCAAGGGCCGCAGCGCAGGCGGCGACGCTCGGCGCGCCACATGACTTGGTGCAGCGTCAGCGCCACCGGCTCGGGCAGGCGGGTGTTCATCCACTCCATGTAAGACTTGAGCGTGGCGCGCTTGGCCGCTTGCTGCGCCAGCAGTTCGGGCAGCGGGCCGCGCTCAGGGCGGGGCAGCTTCAAGCGCACATCCAAGTCGTCCAGCACACGGCGTTTGCTGACTTTGTTGCTGTGCAGCTCCAGCACAAACGGAGCCAGCCCCACATGCGCCAAGCGCGACTGCACCACCTCCAGCGCCGCCAGCTTTTCTGCGACGAACAGCACGGTCTTGCCCGCTTGCAGCGCCGCCGCAATCAAGTTGGTGATGGTTTGTGATTTGCCGGTGCCGGGCGGGCCTTCAATCACGCGGCTGTGTCCGGCCAGCACGTCAATCAGCGCGCTGTGCTGGGAGCTGTCGGCGTCGTAGATCAGCGGCAAGTCGCCGCCGGGGTGGTCGTCGATGGCGTATTCGGCGCTGGCATCGTCGCTGGCGTCGGAGGTGGCCTCGGCGATCAAGTCGGGCGCGGTGTCGCGGGCGGCGCGGCCTTCAAACACCTGCCGTATCAGCGGATGCGCCAGCAAGGCTGAGCTGCCATCGGCCTGCGTCCAGCTTTCGGGGTCAAGGTCGCGCACCAGCAGCATGTTAGAAAACGACAGCAGCGCCAGCGTCATCATGCGGCGCACTTTCCACTGCGGCAGCGCGGCCACCGCGTCAGCCACTTGGTCGAAATAGTCTTCGATGGCGGTGTCGCTGTCGGTGTCGTAGCTGGGCAAGGTCAGGCCAAAGTCGCGCAGCACCTTGTCGCGCAACGAGAGGTTGTCGGCCAGTTCGTCACCCGTGGCGCTGATCTGAAAGCTGGGGTACAGCCCGGTTTGCGTCTGCGTCAGCGTGACCGGCAAGCACAGCAGCGGCGCACGGTAAATTTTGTCGCTGCCCGGCGATTCGGGGTAGTCCAGAAAACCCAGCACCAAGTACAGCATGTTGGCCCCGGTTTCTTCCAGCGCCAATCGGGCCTCGCGGTCAAGCTTGCGGCAGTGGCGGGCCAAGTCTTCGGCATAGAACAGCGTGCGCAGCGTGCTACCCGAGTCGGGCGCGGCCAGTTCGTTGCGGCCTCCGCGCAGCAACTCGGGTGCGGGGTTGATGCCGATGCGCGCTGCATAAGCGAGCGGCTCAGGGCGCACCAGCTTGCCGCCCTTCTCCACCCATTCGGCGCGATCCGGCTCGGGCAGCGGAGCCAGCGTGACTTTGCTGGCCGCATCAGACTGCAAGCGCCGAAACGTGCCTTCAATGCTGCTGTGAACCAACGGCAGCGCCCGCCCCGGTGTGGCCCGAAAGTTGATCAGTTGATTGCGCCCGGTGGGATCGAGCAAGCGCTGGCGCAACTGCCCCAAAGCTTGCCGCATCGGCAGCGCCCCGGTGAACAAGCTGGGCTCAGGCGCGGGCGCTGGGTTGGGTGAGGTGTCCGGGGCCACTTCGGGCGCAGACGCGGTGACAGGCACGTCAGAGCCGGGGCAAACATCAGGCATGGGCAAGCAAGGCTTTCAGGAGAGTTGAGCTGGATTTTCCACGGCTTTGCGCTGCGCCGCACAATCTACGTCCTTCAAGAAAGTTTTGACATGGCGATGCCCCAATGGCGCGAGTTGCGCGCACAAACCTCGTTCATCTATTTTTGGTTGGCGCGCTTGGCTGGCGGCATGTCCAACCAAATGCTGATGGTGGCCGTGGGCTGGCACATGTACGACCTGACCTCCAGCGCCTGGGACTTAGGCATGGTCGGCTTGTTTCAATTCGTGCCCGCCTTGCTGATGACGCTGCCCGCCGGGCACATGGCCGACCGCTACCACCGGGGCCGCATCTTTGCGATGTGCATGGTGGTGCAAGCGGGCGTGGCGCTGGCGCTGCTGGCGGCGACGCAAACCGGCCACGCCACGCGCGAGCTGATTTTGGGCTTGTCGGTGGTGCTGGGCTTGGTGCGCGCGTTTCAGATGCCCGCCCAGCAGGCGCTGACGCCGCTGCTGGTGCCGCGCGAGCTGCTGCCACGCGCCATCGCCATCAGTTCCAGCGGGATGCAAGTGGCGGTGATCGGCGGCCCGGCTCTGGGCGGCGTGCTCTACACCTGGGGGGCCGAGACGGTCTACATCGCCTGCGCCGTGCTGCTGGTGCTGGCCTTTGGGCTGGCGCTGCGGGTGCGCTACCGCTACGAACCGGCCCACCTGTCGGCGACTTGGGCCGACGTGTTTGCCGGGCTGAACTTTGTCTGGCAGCACAAGGTGCTGTTGGGCGCAACCACGCTGGACTTGTTTGCCGTGCTGCTGGGCGGGGCCACCGCGCTGCTGCCGATCTTTGCCCGCGACATCTTGCACACCGGCCCCGTCGGGCTGGGGCTGCTGCGCACCGCCCCGGCTATTGGCGCGCTGCTGATGTCCGGCGTGCTGACCCGCTGGACGCTGGAGCGGCGCGTGGGCCATCACCTGCTGGGGGCGGTGGCGGTGTTTGGGCTGGCGACGGTGGTGTTTGGCGTGTCGAGCAGCTTTGGCCTGTCGATGCTGGCGCTGATCGTGACCGGCGCTGCCGACAGCATCAGCGTCGTCACCCGGCTGACGCTGATGCAGCTCGAAACGCCCGAGGCAATGCGCGGGCGCGTGGCCGCCGTCAACTCCATCTTTATCGGCGCGTCCAACCAACTCGGCGAGTTTGAATCGGGTGTGAGCGCCGCATGGCTGGGCGCAGTCGGCTCGGTGGTGGCGGGCGGCGTGGGCTCGGTGCTGATCGCGGGGCTGTGGTTCAAGCTGTTCCCGGCGCTGGCGCAGCGGGATCGGATGCAGACATAAGGCGGCAGCGCAGGCACGCCGACCGCCCGGACGACTGCATTCAGCGGGCTACCGTCGGCGGCGCTGCTGGGGCCTGCTCCACCCGCTCCAGCGCCACATCCAAGCAAGCCCAAGTCGGCGCGCTGGCGCTCCAGATGTTGGCCTGGGGCCGGATGGCCGAGGGCTCGTCCAGCGTGCCCACGCGCACCACCGTCAGGCCGGGCCGCCCGGTGGAGTCAGAAAACAACTGGCTGCCGCACTGCGGGCAAAAGCGCATCGTCACCCGGTTGCCGCTGTCGGCCAGCCGCACGTACTGGCCGACCTCGCCGCTGATCTGGATGGCCGCCGTCGGGAAGATCACGTTCACCGAGCCATTGGCCGAAATCCGCTGGCAATCGCGGCACCAGCAAATCCGCGACGGCCCGGGCTGGGCCGCGATCCGGTAACGCACCTGACCGCACAAGCAGCCGCCGGTGTAGGTGGGCGTGGGGGCATCCATAAGCAAACTCCTGCGTAGCCGCGCCCAGGGAGCGGACGCGGGGGACGGTCAGTGTGGCATGAAGTCACCCAGGGCTGTCGGGAGGTGACTGTGCTGCACCAAGTCGCTGCGGACGCAAGATGCCTGAATTTTCCCCCAGCTAGAAGCAGAGGATCGGATGCCTCGACGGACACCATCCACTCTTCAAGCACACTCTTTCCATCGGCTTCTACGCCGAAGTGGTAGACAGTTCTGATGGCAGACCAATGCAATGGAATTTTCGGAGTGCGGTCTAACGCCAAATTCACCTGCAAGGCCGAAAATCGGAGCGAAGCGGATGTTTTTGAACTT
>CALMOI010000487.1 GCA_937871735.1 uncultured Comamonadaceae bacterium | reverse complement strand
ACGATGGGGAGTAATCAACCATGCGCATTTTGTTGGCAGAAGACGATGAGTTGCTGGGGTCAGGGCTGCGTGCGGGGCTGACGCAGCAAGGGTTCTTGGTCGATTGGGTGCGCGATGGCGTCGCTGCCGAGCGCGAGTTGCTGACCGGCGTGTACCAAGCGGCGGTGCTGGACTTGGGCCTGCCGCGCCAAGATGGCTTGGACAGCCTCAAAGCCGCCCGCGCGCGGCGCGTCACCACCCCGGTGCTGGTGCTGACGGCGCGTGACGCCGTGCCGTCCCGCATCGAAGGGCTGGATGCTGGCGCAGACGATTACTTGGTCAAGCCTGTCGATCTGCACGAACTGGCGGCGCGGCTGCGGGCGCTGGTGAGGCGCGCTCACGGGCAAGCGCAAACCCGCTTGGAAGTGGGCGACGTGGTGCTAGACCCCGCAGCGCACCAAGTTTGGTTGGCGGGCAAGTTGGTGGAGCTGTCCACCCGCGAGTACGACTTGCTGCACGTGTTCATGCTCAACGCCGGGCGCGTGCTCAGCCGCGAGCAGTTGGAGCAGCAGCTGTACAAATGGGGCACCGAAGTCACCAGCAATGCGGTGGAAGTCCACATCTACCACTTGCGCCGCAAGCTGCGCCCCGAGCTGATCGAAACCCTGCGCGGCGTGGGTTACGTGCTGCGGCGCAGCGTGCCCCAGGCAGCGCCTGATGCGGGTTGATGTCACCGCGCCCGGTGGGCGCTCCTTGCAAGCGCGGCTGCTGATTACCGTGCTCGGCTTGCTGGGCGGCGTGTGGTTGGCGGTGCTGGCATCGACGTGGTACGGGACCCGCCATGAACTCAACGAACTACTGGACGCGCACCTGTCGCAAGCAGCGGCGCTGCTGGTCACGCAGCAACTGGCCGACTTAGAGCGTGAAGATTTCCCGGCCCCGCCCGCCTTGCACAAGTACCAAGCCCGCGTGGCGATTCAAGTCTGGCACGAAGGGCAGTTGGTGGTGCGCTCCACCAATGCGCCCACGCAGCCCTTGGCTGATTTGGGGGTGATGGGCCTGAGTGGCCATCGCGTGGCGGGCGACGCATGGCGTGTGTTCAGCGCGCCGGGCTACGAGCCCGATGTGGTGGTGCAAGTGGGCGAACTGGAGTCAGCGCGTCGCCACATCTTGCTGGCCAGCCTGACCAGCACCGCATGGCCGATGCTGTTGGCGTTGCCGCTGTTGGCGCTGGGCGTATGGTGGGCCGTGCGCGGCGCGGTGCGGCCTTTGCGCGAGCTGGGGCAAGCCGTGGCACAGCGCAACCCGCAGGCGCTCGACCCCTTGCCGCTCAGCACCGTTGCGCCCGAGGTCGCGCCGCTGGTGCGGGCACTGAATGGGTTGTTTGAACGCATGTCGGCGCTGCTCGAATCAGAGCGCCGCTTCACCGCCGATGCTGCCCACGAGCTGCGCACCCCGATTGCCGCGATTCGGATGCAAGCCCAAGTCGCCCAAGGCGCGCGCACCGACGACGAACGTGCGCAAGCCCTGTCGGCCACCTTGCAAGGCTGCGACCGCGCCACGCGGCTGGTTGGTCAATTGCTGGAATTGGCACGCTTAGAAGGCGAAGCCCTGCGCGCTGATGGTGGCGATACGGCAGCGCCGCTCAACGGCACCGACTTGAGCGCCACCGCACGCCAATTGCTGGCCGACTTGGCCCCGCGTGCGCAAGAGCGCCAGCAGGTGCTGCAACTGGACACGCCCGGCCCGGTGCTGGTGCCCATGCCCGCCGCACTGGTGCAGGTGCTGCTGCGCAATTTGATCGACAACGCCTTGCGCTACAGCCCGGCGGCGGCCAGCGTTCACGTCACGGTGCGCGGCGCGAGTGCCGAGGCTGCGGCGCAGGTGGTGGTGGAAGATAGCGGCCCCGGTCTGCCGCCCGAAGCGCAAGCGCGTTTGGGCGAGCGTTTTTACCGTGTGTTGGGCAGCGGACAGACAGGCAGTGGTCTGGGATGGTCGATCGTGCGGCGCGTGGCACGCCTGTACGGCATTGGTATTACTTTGCAAGCCAGCCCCGCTTTAGGTGGCCTGCAAGTGAGCCTGTACTGGCCAAATCAATCTGGTGAACCTTGATGCATGTCAAAACTGGGATCTGCACTAACATGCTCCAATAACCACGTCAAAATGAGGAGCCCCCAATGCGTACCGACATGTTCCAGCAGTCGCTGGAAGACCTTAATGGCTCGACAGCCGATATTGAGGCTTCAGCACTGATTTCCACCGACGGTTTGATGATTGCCTCGGCCTTACCCCACGGCATGGACGAAGACCGCATCGGCGCTATGTCCGCTGCCTTGCTGTCGCTGGGCGAGCGCACGGCGCGCGAGCTGGCACGAGGTTCGCTGGAGCGAGTGCTGATCCAAGGCGAGAAAGGCTACGTGATCATGAGCTCAGCTGGCCCCGAAGCCGTGCTCACCGTGCTGGCCAAGTCCAATGCCAAATTGGGTCTGATCTTTTTGGACATCAAGCGGGCAGCCGAAACGCTGTCCAAGCTGATCTGAGAGGCGCATCATGGGACTGACTGACATGGTTTTGCCCCCGGTGCCTTCGCAGATGACCCGGTTGACCTACACCGATGGCACCTCCCGCACCGTTTACGCCACTGACGTGGAAGTGCCCTTTCCTGAAGGGCGCTTGATTGTGTCGCGCACCGATTTGAAGGGCATCATCACCCACGCCAATGATGCGTTTGTGGAGATGAGCGGCTACCAGCGCGACGACCTGATTGGTGCGCCGCACCACATCCTGCGCCACCCCGACATGCCCAAGCTGGCCTTCAAAAGCCTGTGGGACGATGTGTCTGCCGGCAAGAAGTGGCACGGCTACGTCAAGAATCTGCGCAAAGATGGGGCTTACTACTGGGTCTACGCCACGGCGGTGCCCAACATTCGCAACGGTGAAATCGTGGGCTACACCTCGGTGCGCCGCAAGCCCTCGCGCACCCGCATCAACGAGCTGATCTCGGTGTACCGTCAATGGCTGGATGCAGAAAAGGCCCCATCATGACTCTCAATTTCTTGATTGCCCCTGACTTTTCGCCAGAACGCTTTGCGGGCTGGCACATGCTCAACACCACGCTGCAACGGCGCTCGGGCATTGGTCTGCACTTGCTGACCCCGGCCAGCGCGCACGAGCAAGCCGACATCTTGGCCGCCGACAAAGCCGATTTGGTCTACGCCAATCCCTTTGATGCGGCGGACATGATCCGCAACCAAGGCTACATCCCGTTTGCGCGTCCGGCCAAGCGCTACGACGAAATGGTGATTGCCACCGGAGCCGAGTCCGGCACGCAGTGCGTGGAAGACCTCAAACCCGGTTGCCGCATCGCCATCACCAACAACAAGGACGTGCGCCTGATCGGCTTGCGCCTGCTCGAACCCGCCGATTTGACAGAAGACCTGATTCGCTGGGTGCTGGTGGACAGCTACCAAGCAGCGGCGCGTCAAGCCATCAAAGGCGAAGTTGAGGCGGCCTTCTTCTTGGCTGATGCTTATGCATCGCTCACCCGCATGACGCGCAGCCAATTGCGCGTGCTGGTGGAAAGCGCCATCAGCGACATCTCGCACGTGGTGTTGGCGCACCCGCGCATTGCCGCTGATTTGCCCGGCATTGCCCAAGCGCTGCTCGGCGTGGGCCAAACTCCCGGCGACAACGATGTGCTGGACGCACTGGGCTTGCCCAGCGGCTTTGAGCCCATGACGCAAGAACAGGCCGAATTCATGATCGACCTGATGGACACCTTGCTCGACTAAGGACGGCCCTGATGACCGAAGCTCAGGAGTTGGTGCGCCGTGCGCGCTTGATGGTTCGCCAGCAAGCGCGCGTGTTGCTGCACGATCCGACCAACGTCAGCGCCCATTTGGCGCGTCTGCACGCGTCTTTGGATCTGCCCGGTGCCGAGCCGGTGCAAGGCGCGTTGGCTGATATGTTCGTGGCCTTGGGCAGCAATGCGCAGGCGCTCAAACGCACCGGTTTGCAGATGGCTGCTGGGCGCTTGTCGCCCCACGTGGCGCGTTGGTTTGAGGCGCAAGCGGGCGTGGGCACTTTGGCGCGTGTGACCCCGTTGGCCACCCGCTGGAGCGTGCTGGCCCGCCCCTCGGCTGACATCTCCACCCGCGCCCGTCGGTGCAGCGTCGATGACTCGCGGGCGCTGGCCGATGCGGTGATTGAAGCCATGAAAACCGCCGACACCGAAGCCCAGCAAGCCTTCTTGCACCACTGCATCACCTGCCGCGACAACATGGCTTTCATGCTGGCGCGTCGTGCGCTGTTGCGCGATGGCGCGCATTTGCCGCCCGATTGGGAAGCCGTCAGTTTGCAACTAGAACAACAACCGGTGGCCTGATATGCATGTCGTGACCGTGGGCCTGTCGCAGCGCGACGAGGCTACTTTTGCTTTTTTTCTGGGGCGCTTTAAAAAGGGCTGGACGTGGCAAGGTGCGCCCGCTGATCTAGCCGCTACGCTGCCCGCTGCTGACATCGTGATGGTGGAACTGGGCGCATTGGGCATGGCCCATTGGTCAGAAAGCGCCCAAGCCCAACTGCTGCAACTCGTGCAAGGCCATCCTGCCGTGCTGGTGGTGCCCGCCAATGATCGCACTTGGACGGTACTGGAGACTGAGGCCAAAGCCCGCAGCGCTCCGCTGATTTTGCTGCCCCGTCCCTATGGCACTGAGCCCATGCGTGCGGCGCTGGAGCAGGCGGCTGCATGGGTTGCGCTGCAAGCCAAAGTGACCCCGCCGCCATCCAGTGCGCCTGCTGTAACCCCGGCTCCTGTGCCATCAGTTGCTCCTGCACCTGTCGCGCTGAGCATGGGACTGTTTCGGCCCGTGGTCTCGGTTGCTGCGCCGGTCACCACGGGGGTAGCCGTGGCCGGTGATGTCACTGGCCCTGATGAGCCTGGCCTGTCGCCGTCTCAGTTGCAAGCGCGCTTGGCGGCGCAGCCCGATCACGAGCGGCATCTGTTTTTGCGCCAACTGGCCAGCATGATTGAGTTGGGCCAGCCGTTTGAGGCGCGTTTCGCGGTGCAAAACTCACTCATCGTGCATCCGGCTGAAGGCTGGGCCGCCACCAACACGCCGATGATGGTGATTGAGCGTGTCTGCAAAAGCGATGTAATGGCCTCGGCAGTCAATATCCGTGAAATTGACCCCTCCCAAGCTGACGAGCGAGCTGGCCGTTTGCGCATGCCGCTGCGCGAGTTGGAGTCGTTTCTGTGGGAGTTGGTGAACGCCGCAGGTCTGCCAGGTTAAGCGAAAGCACTGCTCCTTGACTTGACGCAGTTCGCATCCGGCGGGCCTGTCCAACAATCAGAGTCCACTGTTCTAACCTTTACTGAAAACTCAAAATGAACACCACTGCCTCTGAATGGTTCATGTTGACGCCGGCAGGCGCTTTGCACGCTTTTGCCCAGCCGCAACCCGAAGAGACTGAGCTGACTTTGCAAGCTTTGCTGATGGGCGAGCGCGCCTTGGACGCTGCCGCGTGGGCTGAAAAAGCCAGCGCTGCCGCCAGCGTGCTGGGCTCAGCGCTGGAGCAAGGTTGGGTGCAACGCCTGCAACGCCCGCTGCAAGGCCCCGACGCCAAGCTCGATGACTTCTTGCCCCATGTGATTGCCTCGCTTTCGGGTGAGCGCCGTGCGGTGCTGGCCTCTGAAGCGGGCTTTTGCCTGGGCCGTGTCGGCGTGGATCAAACCGAAGCTGAAACCCTGAGCGTGGCCGCCGTCGATTACTCCGGCTTTGCCGAGCGCCAAGCGCGCCGGGGCTGGGTGGGTGCATCGCGCTACGTCTCGTTTCACAACGATCCGGAGTTTTTGCTGCCCAGCTACTCGTTCATCCCGTTTTGGGTGGATGGCACCGGCTATTGGCTGATCGTGGGCGGCGAACCGCTGCTCAACAACCCGGCTTTGGTTGAGTTGATGTGGGGCATCAAAGAGGCCGGCACGCGCTTTGCCATGTGAGGTCGTTCAGGCGCTGCGGTGGACTTGGTAGAAGCTGTCCAGCAGCGCATACAGCCCGGTTGATTGCGCACGCAGCAGCGCCGGGTTGACGAAGTAAGCCTCAGTCGCTACCGCGAAAAATTCGCTCAGTGACTCTGCCCCGTAGGGGTCGAGGTGTGGCTTGGGTGCCAGTCCGGCAAAGCGTTCAGCCGCTGCGACTTGGTGGCTGAAGTGTTCGTATTCCGCGCTGATTTGCGTCTGCCATTGCTGGCGGGCTTGGGCGCTGCTGTGGCTGCCGCCAAACCCAGCGGGCAGGGGCGGGCAGCCATCATCGCGGCCATCGC
>CALMOI010000486.1 GCA_937871735.1 uncultured Comamonadaceae bacterium | reverse complement strand
GCGCGTACTACTTCTTAGACAGTGCGCCTGCTGCGCCGGGACACGCCGGGCCTCAGCCGCAAGCTGATGCGACCCGTCACCCGCCGTTTGACGTGAACGCGATTCGTCGTGATTTCCCGATCTTGCAAGAGCGCGTGAACGGCAAGCAGTTGGTTTGGTTTGACAACGCCGCCACCACGCACAAGCCGCAGTCGGTGATTGACCGCATCGCCTACTTCTATGCGCACGAAAATTCCAACATCCACCGCGCTGCCCACGAGTTGGCCGCACGCGCAACGGATGCCTATGAAAGCGCTCGTGAAAAAGTGCGCGCCTTCTTGGGCGCGTCCAGCGTTGAAGAGGTGATCTTTGTGCGCGGTGCCACTGAAGCCATCAACTTGGTGGCCAAGACATGGGGCGTGCAGCATGTGGGGGAGGGCGATGAAATCATCGTCTCCAACCTAGAGCATCACGCCAACATCGTGCCTTGGCAGCAATTGGCGGCGCAAAAGGGTGCCAAGCTGCGCGTGATTCCCGTGGACGACACCGGCCAAGTGCTGCTGCACGAGTACCAAAAGCTGCTCAACGATCGCACCAAGATCGTGGCGGTGACGCAGGTTTCGAATGCGCTGGGCACGGTGGTGCCGGTCAAAGAGATCGTGGCGCTGGCGCATCGTGCGGGTGCCAAGGCGTTGGTGGACGGCGCGCAGTCGGTCAGCCACATGCGGGTGGATGTGCAAGACATCGACGCGGACTTCTTTGTGTTCTCCGGGCACAAGGTGTTTGGCCCGACCGGCATTGGCGTGGTCTACGGCAAGCGCGAGCTGCTGGACGACATGCCGCCTTGGCAAGGTGGCGGCAACATGATTGCCGACGTGACCTTCGAGCGCACGGTGTTCCAGCCGCCGCCCAACAAGTTTGAAGCTGGCACGGGCAACATCGCCGACGCGGTGGGGCTGGGCGCTGCCATCGACTATGTGCAGCGCGTGGGCTTGGAAAACATTGCCCGCTACGAGCACGACTTGCTGGCTTACGCCACACACGCGCTGCAACCCGTGCCGGGTGTGCGCTTGGTGGGCACGGCGCGTGACAAGGCCAGCGTGCTGTCGTTCGTGTTGCAGGGCTACACCACCGAAGAGGTGGGCAAAGCCTTGAACCGCGAAGGCATTGCGGTGCGATCAGGCCACCATTGCGCGCAGCCTATTTTGCGGCGCTTTGGCTTGGAGGCCACGGTTCGGCCTTCGCTGGCGTTCTACAACACCTGCGAAGAGGTTGATCGTTTGGTGGCCGTTGTGCGCCAACTGAGCTCGGCCCGTCCGCGCTAGTCCGCAGTTTTTCTGTGTTGACCTGTCACGGTTCCTAGCGGGCCGTGACAGGTTTTTTTTGCACTTTGATGGTTGAAAGGTAATCTACAAGAACTCTATATTCTTATGCGATCTAAGTTAACAAAAATACAGTCGTTTGAGTTTGAAGAGATGCTTCGCACAATCGCTCCATTCCTTTGCTCAGACTCGTACTTTCATGTCTCACCACCCTAGCATCATCATCGTTCCCGGATGGCGTGACTCCGGCCCAGGCCACTGGCAAAGCCTGTGGGCCGAGCAGTTGGCGGGCGCGGTACGTGTAAAGCAAGACGATTGGATTTCCCCGGTGCGTAGCGCTTGGGTGAATTCCATAGGGCAAACCATCTTGGCGCAGAGTGGGCCGGTGGTGGTGGTGGCGCACAGCTTGGGCTGCATTGCCACCGCGTACTTGCCGCCCGAAGTGACCGAGCGCATCCAAGGCGCACTGCTGGTCGCTCCGGCTGACCCCGAGCGACGCGGTGCGCTGGCTGATTTCGCGCCTGCGCCTTGTCACAAGCTGCCGTACCACAGCGTGCTGGTGGCCAGCAGCAATGATCCGTTTTGTCCGGTGCGTTTGGCAGGTGCTTATGCGCGGGCTTGGGGCGGCGATTTTGTTCGCATCCCTGATGCGGGGCACATCAACATCGAATCGGGGCACGGTGAATGGCCGCTAGGCTTGGCGCTTTTGCAATCGCTGACCGGTTTGAACCGCCTCAACCTTCGATCTGAATGACGT
>CALMOI010000485.1 GCA_937871735.1 uncultured Comamonadaceae bacterium | reverse complement strand
GCGTTGGCGTCGGGGCTGCGGCTGACGATTTCCAGCAGGCGGCAGCCGGCGTAGGTGCCGTCGTCAAAACCGTACCAGCGTTCTTTGAAGAAGATATGGCCGCTCATTTCGCCGCCCAGCGGGGCGGGCTGGCCTGCGGCTTCCAGCTCTTTCATCTTGGCTTTGATGAGCGAGTGGCCGGTCTTGTACATCAGCGGCTTGCCGCCTGCGGCTTCGATGGCTGGGGCCAAGCGCTGGGTGCATTTCACGTCGAACAAGATGGTGCCGCCGGGCACGCGGGTCAGCACGTCTTGCGCGAACAGCATCATTTGGCGATCCGGGAAGATGTTGTTACCGCCTTGGGTGACGATGCCCAAGCGGTCGCCGTCGCCGTCAAAAGCCAAGCCCAGTTCAGCGCCGGTGTCGCGCAGGGCGGCGATCAGGTCTTTGAGGTTTTCGGGCTTGCTGGGATCGGGGTGGTGGTTGGGGAAGTCGCCATCGACTTCGCTGAACAGCTCAATCACTTCGCAACCAATGGCGCGCAGGATGGCGGGGGCCGAGGCACCGGCAATGCCGTTGCCCGAATCGACCACGATTTTCATCGGGCGGGCCAGCTTGATGTCGCCCACGATGCGTTCCAGGTAAGCTGGGAACACGTCCACTTGGCTGACGCTGCCGCCGTCCAGCAGCGTCCAGTTTTCGGCTTCCATCATGCGGCGCAGGGCTTGGATTTCTTCGCCGTAGATGGCGCGGCCACCCATGACCATCTTGAAGCCGTTGTAGTCCTTGGGGTTGTGGCTGCCGGTGATCTGGATGCCGCTGCGGCACAGGGTGTTGGCCGCGAAGTAGAGCATGGGGGTGGTGACCATGCCGACATCGATCACGCTCACGCCGCTGGCGACCAAGCCACGGATCAGCGCGGCGCTGAGGGCCGGGCCGCTCAAGCGACCATCGCGACCGACGGCGATGGTGGTTTCGCCTTCGGCACGGGCGATGGTGCCAAACGCACGGCCCAAGCCTTCGGCCACGGCCTCGTTGAGGGTGGACGGCACGATGCCGCGAATGTCATACGCCTTGAAGATAGAAGCTGCCAGTTGCATGAAAGAGTCCCTAGGGTTGGAGTCGATTGAACTGCGCCGCATTGTAGGCGGCACGACTGCGGATTTACCCTAGCGGCAGGCCCCAGCACGCGGTTTTGAGCCTGTACCATGAGGCATCCCAAGGACTGCGCCATGAAACTCCCCGACTCACTGGTTTATGACCACATCACCACGCCGCTGGGCACCATGCTGCTGGCCGCATCCACGCAAGGCTTGGCCGGGGCTTGGTTCACCCAAGGGCAACGCGACACGCCCGACGCAGCCACCATCGCACGCTGGACGCAGCAACCCACCCACCCCGTGCTGCAACAAGCCGCATCCGAGTTGGCCGACTACTTTGCGGGGCAGCGCACGCACTTTGAGCTGCCGCTGGACTTGCGCTGGGGCACGGTGTTTCAGCAATCGGTTTGGCAAGCGCTGCGTGACGTGGCGCACGGAACCACCCTCAGTTACGGCGATGTGGCACGTCGCATGGGCCGCCCTACCGCCGTGCGCGGCGTGGGCGGCGCGGTGGGCCGCAACCCCATCAGCATCATCGTGCCCTGCCATCGGGTGCTGGGGGCTGATGGCTCGCTGACCGGCTACTCGGGCGGGCTGGAGCGCAAAACTGCGCTGCTGACACTGGAAGGCGTGCTGTGAGTTCCAGCCCCAGTATCGAGCGACCGTGGCTGCTGGAGTTCTTGCTCTTGGCCGCGATTTGGGGCTCGTCTTTTTTGTTCATGCGACTGGCGACCGTCGAATTTGGTGCATTGCCCACGGCGGCGCTGCGGGTGACCATTGCCTCGGTTTTTTTGCTGCCGCTGCTGTGGATGCGTGGGCTGGTGCCGCAACTGCGCCAGCACTGGAAGCCGGTGTTTGTGGTGGGTGTTTTGAATTCAGGCATTCCGTTTGCCTGCTATTCGTTCGCGCTGCTGCACATCACCACGGGCTTGTCGTCGATCTTGAACGCCACCGTGCCCTTGTTTGGTGCGCTGGTGGCGTGGGCATGGTTGCGTGACCGCCCCAGCAACTGGCGCGTGTTGGGTTTGGTGATTGGCTTTGCGGGCGTGGCGCTGTTGGCCTCAGGGAAAGCGGGATTCAAAGCCGGTGCAGCAGACGGCGCAGCGCAAGGCTTCGGTGCTTGGCTGCCGGTGTTGGCGATGGGTGCTTGCTTGGTGGCGACGCTGTGCTACGGCATTGCCGCCAGCTTCACGCGGCGCTACTTGGCCGGTTTGCCGCCGTTGCTAACGGCCACCGGCAGCCAAATCGGGGCGGCCTTGGGCTTGGCGCTGCCTGCCGCGCTGTGTTGGCCTGCGCAAAACCCCAGCAGCACGGCGTGGCTGGCGTTGCTGGCGGCTGGAGTCGTGTGTACCGGCATCGCCTACATCCTCTACTTTCGCTTGATTGACAGCACCGGCCCAGCTCGCGCCTTGACCGTCACCTTTGTGGTGCCGGTGTTCGCACTGGGCTACGGCGTGATGTTTTTGGGCGAACACATCACCGCGTGGATGATTGGCTGCGGCGTGGTGATCTTGCTGGGCACCGCCTTGTCCACCGGGTTGCTCAAACCCCGACCCACAAGCTGAGCGAGGCTGAGCAACGACAAGGTTTTGCGGCCTCAGTGCTGCAAGAT
Organism: uncultured Comamonadaceae bacterium; assembly: GCA_937871735.1. Lineage (GTDB taxonomy): Bacteria > Pseudomonadota > Gammaproteobacteria > Burkholderiales > Burkholderiaceae_C > CALMOI01. The sequence continues at coordinate 7,231 of CALMOI010000485.1, read as the reverse complement.
CTTGTTCAAGAAGTCCTTGGTGCGCGGCTGGCGGTTGTGCGGGTGGCTGAAAAACTCCTCTTTGGAGCAGTCTTCCAAGATGCGCCCGCCCACGTCAATGAAGATCACCCGGCTGGCCACCTTGCGGGCAAAGCCCATTTCGTGGGTGACGACCATCATGGTCATGCCTTCTTTGGCCAGCGTGACCATCACGTCCAGCACTTCGCCGACCATTTCGGGGTCGAGGGCGGAGGTGGGTTCGTCAAACAGCATGACGATGGGATCCATGCTCAGCGCCCGAGCAATCGCCACGCGCTGCTGCTGGCCGCCCGAAAGCTGGCCCGGGAACTTGTCCTTGTGCGCCATCAGGCCGACGCGATCCAGCATCTTCAGACCGCGCACCTTGGCGTCGTCGAGCGAGCGGCCCATCACTTTGACTTGGGCCAGCGTCAGGTTTTCGGTGACGGACAGGTGCGGGAACAACTCAAAGTGCTGAAACACCATGCCGACGTGGCTGCGCAGCTTGGGCAAATCGGTTTTGGGGTCGTGCAGCGGCGTGCCGTTGACCCAAATCTCGCCCTTTTGGATGGGTTCCAGCGCGTTGACGGTCTTGATGAGCGTGGATTTTCCCGAACCGGAAGGGCCACAAACCACCACCACATCACCCTTTTGGATGCTGACCGAGCAGTCGTTGAGCACTTGCACCGGGCCGTACCACTTGGAGACGTTTTTGATTTCAATCATGGGGGCATCCTTGAACGGTTAACGGACGATGGCGATCTTGGCCTGCAAGCGCTTGACCGACCACGACAGAGCAAAGCAAATCACAAAATAGACCACAGCGGCCAGCAAATAGGCTTCTTCAGGGCGGCCGTAAATTTTGCCCGCGTTGGTGAAGCCCTTGAGCAAGTCGTAAGCGCCAATCGCGTAGACCAGCGAGGTGTCTTGAAACAAGATGATGGTCTGCGTCAACAGCACCGGCAGCATGTTGCGAAACGCCTGCGGCAAGATGATGAGCTTCATGTTCTGGCTGTAGGTCATGCCCAGCGCCAGCCCGGCGTTGACTTGACCGCGAGAAATAGACTGAATGCCCGCGCGCATGATTTCGCTGAAGTAAGCGGCCTCGAACGCGATGAAGGTGATCACCGCCGAGTACTCGGCGCGGTGCTTGCTGCCGTCGGGCAGGTAGTCAAACACCCAGCCGGGCACCAGCAAGAAGAACCACAAAATCACCATCACCAGCGGCACCGAGCGCATGGTGTTGACGTAGAACGTGGCAGGCAGCATCAGCGCCTTGCGGCCCGACAAGCGCATCAGCGCCAGCAAAGTGCCCATCAAAATGCCGCCCAGCGTGGCCGCAATGGTCAGGTAAACGCTGAACTGAAACCCGCCCAGCACAAACTTGCTGATGATGTCCCAGTCCAAAAAAGTGAGGTCTAAGCCCAGCATGGTCAGTGTCCTCCGCCTGTGCCGCCAGCGACGATGAAGCCGGGGATCTGCACTTTCTTCTCAATCAAGGCGAACACCCGGTTCACCGCGAAGGCCGACACGGCATACAGCGCCGTCACCGCCAAATAGACCTCAATGCCACGCGAGGTTTCTTCCTGCGCCTGCATGGCAAACATGGTCAGCTCAGAGATCGACACCGCAAATGCCACCGACGAGTTCTTGAGCAAATTCATGGATTCGCTGGTCATGGGCGGCAAGATGATGCGAAACGCCATGGGCAAGATCACGTAGCGGTAGGTTTGCGCGGTGGTCAGCCCCAGCGCCATGCCAGCGTAGCGTTGGCCTTTGGGCAGCGCCTGAATGCCAGCGCGAATTTGCTCGGCCATGCGCGCCGAGGTGAAAAAGCCCAGCGCAAACACCACCAACACAAAGCCAGGCACCTTCTGAAAGGCCGGGAAAATTTTCGGCACCACGAAGTACCACAGGAAAACTTGCACCAGCAGCGGGATGTTGCGAAACAGCTCCACCCACACATTGGCGACGCGGGTCAGCACAGGGCTGTTGGGCAAGGTGCGCAGCGTGCCCATCAGCGCACCGATCAGCACGGCCACCACCCAAGCACAAGCTGCGACCGCCAGCGTCCAGCCCCAAGCATCCAGCATCCACTGAAGGTAGGTGCGGCCACTGCCGTCGTCGTTCAAAAATACCTGCCAGTCCCACGTCATGCGCATCTCCTGTGGCGGCCCGCTGTGCGGGCATGGTGTTAAAAAACCCGCGCGAGCGCGGGTAGCGGGCTTCAAGCTCGCTTATTTTTTAGCAGCGTAGGCTTCCATCGGGTTGTCGTTAGGAGTGGCCCAAGCGTGCTTGATGCTGTCGCTCGCGGCCAAGCCCACGCGTGTGCCCTTGGGCGGAATCGGCTGCATGAACCACTTGTCGTAGATCTTGTTGATTTCACCCGACTTCATCAGGCCGACCAAAGTTTCATCGGCCAGCTTCTTGAAGGCCGGGTCGTCCTTACGCATCATGATGGCGATGGGCTCGACCGACAGCACTTCGCCTGCGATCTTGAAGTCAGCTGGGTTCTTGGAGTTGGCGATGTTGCCCGCCAAGATGGAGCCATCCATCACGAAAGCGTCAGCGCGGCCCGACTCCAGCAGCAAGAAGCTGTCAGCGTGGTCTTTGCCAAACACTTCCTTGAAGTCGATGCCGCCAGCGCGCTCGTTTTTACGCAGAGTTTGCACCGAAGTGGTGCCTGTGGTGGTCGCCACGTTCTTGCCATCCAACTGCTTGATCGAGGCAATGCCGCTGTTGGCCTTGACCGCGATGCGCACTTCTTCCACGAAAGTGGTCACGGCAAACGACACGTCTTTTTGGCGCGTGGCGTTGTTGGTGGTGGAGCCGCATTCGATGTCCACGGTACCGTTTTGCACCAACGGAATGCGGTTTTGCGAGGTGACGGACTGGTACTTCACTTCCAGCTTCTTTCCCACGGCCTTTTCCAAGCTGGCGACGATGCGTTGGCACAACTCGACGTGGTAGCCCACGTACTTGCCGTCACCCAAGGTATACGACAGCGCGCCCGACGAATCGCGCACGCCCATCGTGATGCTACCCGAGGCTTTGACTTTAGCGATCGTGTCCGAAGACTGCGCTGTGGCAGTACCCACCGTGAGGGCGGGAATGGCAGTAGCGGCAATGGCCAGGGCAATCAAATGCTTGTTCATGCGTGTTTCCTTGTGTGGGTGCGTGGAGAAGAACAGGTGGTACAGATTCTAGGCACAGCCATCAGACTGGTGCTGCGGAAAACCCTCACTCTGCTTTGCAAGTCTGTCGTAAGCAGACTTCATGCCTGAAGAACAGCGCAGCCAGCCTAGCGCCTCAAGCTGGAGCGTTCTGCGCTTCTAAAAATGCCCACAACGCCTGCGCCGCGCCCTTGCTGGGTTCTTTGCCGGAGGGCTTGCCACGGTAGGCGCGCACATCCATCAGCATCTCTAGGCCCGTCATGCCGGGCGGGATGGCGCTGACCAGCAAGCCTTCGCGCAGTTCTTTTTTGACGGCACTGCGGGGTAAAAAGGCCACGCCATGCCCTTCCAGCGCCATCACCTTCAAACCCTCGGCCATGTCGGTTTCATAGACACGATCCAAGTGAATGGCGGTGCCAGCCTGCTTCAAAATCAAGTCAGTGACCCGGCCCAAGTACGCGCCCGAGGCATAACCCAAGTACGGCAGCGGCTGGCCCGCGCGCCCCGGCAGCCGAAACAACGGCTGCCCATCCGCACCAGCTTTGGCGTAGGGCGCGAGCACTTCTTGACCCAACACCACCATGTCATAGCGGTCAGGATCCAACTGCAAGGGCTGCGAGGCGTGGTGATACGCGATGAGCAAATCGCAGCCACTTTCCACCAAACGCATCATCGCGTCGTGGACATTCAGCGCAATCAGGCGGCTTTTGATGGGGCCGAACTTGTCACGCAGGCTCGAGACCCACACCGGAAAAAACGTGAACGCCAGCGTGTGCGGCACCGCGAACTCGATCACATCCTGCCCGGCAGACGCATGGCCGCGCAGCATGGCGCGGGCGCTTTGCAGCGCTTGCAGCACTTCGAGCGACTGGGCGTACAGCGTTTGCCCGGCGGGCGTGAGACTGGTCGGGTAGGAGCTGCGATCGACCAAATCCGTGCCCGCCCAGGCTTCCAGCGACTGAATGCGCCGCGAAAACGCTGGCTGCGTGATATGGCGCAACTGGGCCGAACGGCTGAAACTGCGGGTTTCAGCCAAGCTGACAAAGTCTTCGAGCCACTTGGTTTCCATGTGCCGAATGATAAATCGCCCCGCCGCTGCCATCCACCGCTACAGTCGGGCGATGAAAAACATCCTCGTTCTCGGCGCTACTGGCTTTGTGGGTCGCCATGTCTGCGAAAAACTGGCCCGTCTGCAATGGCGCATCACAGCGCCCACTCGGCGGCTGGACAACGCACGCCACATCCTGAGCCTGCCGCTGTTGCTGCCGCTAGAGGCCGACATCCACGACGAGGCCACGCTGACCCGCTTGGTGGCTGGGCACGATGCGGTGGTGAATTTGGTAGCCATCTTGCATGGCGACGCGGCGGCTTTCGAGCGCGCCCACGTCGCCCTGCCCCAAAAGCTGGCGCGTGCTTGCGCGGCAACGGGCGTGCGCCGCGTGGTGCACGTGAGCGCGCTGGGGGCTGATGCCAAAGCGCCATCGCTGTACCAACGCAGCAAAGCCGCCGGTGAAGTGGCGCTGCAAACCGCAGCCGCCGCCGGGGCGCTGGATCTGACGGTGCTGCGCCCCAGCTTGATTTTTGGGCGCGAAGACCGCTCCATCAACCTGTTCGCCCGCTTGCAGCACCTGCTGCCGGTGATGCTGCTGGCCAGCCCCGAGGCGCAATTTCAGCCGGTGTGGGTGGAAGACGTGGCCCAAGCCGTGGTGCGCTGCCTGCAAGACCGCCACACCATCGGGCAAACGATTGAAGCCTGCGGTGCCGAGGTCTACACCCTGCGCCAACTCGTGCAACGCGCAGGCCAGTGGGCAGGCACGAACGGCCATCAAGGCTGCCCGGTGATCGGCCTGCCCGCCGCTTTGGGCCGGTTGCAAGCGCGCCTGATGGAACTGCTGCCCGGCGAGCCGCTGATGAGCCGCGACAACCTGCTCGCCATGAGCGTGCCCAACATCGCCAGCGGGCTGCATCCGGGCTTGTCAGCGCTGGGCATCAGCGCCGCGCCGCTGTCGGGCATTGCGCCCAGCTACTTGGGCGTGCGCGACATGCGCAGCGGCTTGGACACCCTGCGCCGCAACGCCGCCAGCCGCTAATCACCGCTGAAACCCATAGGGGCAGGCTATGCAAACAGTTGAATCAATCAATCCCCAGCATCGCCGCCCGGCTCTATGATTCAACTCGTGGCAAGTCACTTGCCGCAGCACCCCGAATACCTCTCTGTCAAGGAAGCTTCATGTCCCTCATCAACACCGCCGTTCAGCCCTTCAAAACCACCGCCTTCGTCAGCCGCGACGGCAAGGGCGACTTCATCGAAGTCTCCGACGCGAGCCTCAAGGGCAAGTGGTCTGTGCTGATCTTCATGCCCGCCGCTTTCACCTTCAACTGCCCCACCGAAATCGAAGACGCTGCCGACAACTACGCCGCCTTCCAAGCCGCTGGCGCTGAGGTCTACATCGTCACCACCGACACCCACTTCTCGCACAAGGTCTGGCACGAAACCAGCCCCGCCGTCGGCAAGGCCAAGTTCCCCCTGGTTGGCGACCCCACCCACACCCTGACCAACGCTTTCGGCGTGCACATCCCCGAAGAAGGTCTGGCACTGCGCGGCACCTTCGTCATCAACCCCGATGGCATCATCAAGACCGCTGAAATCCACAGCAACGAAATCGCCCGCGACGTCTCCGAAACCCTGCGCAAGCTGAAAGCCGCCCAGTACACCGCCGCCAACCCTGGCCAAGTGTGCCCGGCCAAGTGGAAAGAAGGCGCGAAGACTTTGGCTCCTTCGCTGGATCTGGTCGGCAAGATCTGATCGTGCGTTAAGCCGCTTTCAGCCCCTGCGCTGAACGCCACCAGCCGACCTGCGGGTCGGCTTTTTTTCGTCTGTACGCGGCATGTCATTCGATAGGGTCGATAGGATTTAACGATCAAGAAGATTGGATCAATCAACCCCGCAAATCACTCAAGCCGCCTACCATTTCAACCATCGACAGCGAATCACGAATCTGTACTGCCAAAGGACACCTCACTATGTTGGACACCAACACCCAAGCGCAACTGCAAGCCTATTTCCAGCGCATCACCCAGCCCGTCGAACTGATTGCCAGCTTGGACGACCGCCCGGCGTCTGCCGAGATGCGCGAGCTGCTGACTGAAGTGGCTGCCGCTGCGCCGGACAAGATCAGCCTGCGCTTGGATGGCACGCATGAGCGCCGCCCCTCGTTCCAAGTCCGCCGCGCCGACGGCCAAGGCGGCGAAGTGCGCTTTGCCGCGATCCCGATGGGGCATGAGTTCACCTCGCTGATCTTGGCGGTGCTGTGGGCCGGTGGCCATCCGCCCAAGGTGGAGCCCGAAGTGATCGAGCAGATCAAGGCGCTGGACGGCGACTTCAGCTTCGAGGTCTATATGTCCCTGACCTGCCACAACTGCCCGGACGTGGTGCAGGCGCTGCAACTGATGGCGACCTTCAACCCGCGCATCAAGGCCGTCGCCATTGACGGCGGCCTGTTCCAGGAAGAGGTCGAGGCCAAGCAGATCATGGCCGTGCCCTATGTGGTGCTCAACGGCCAGAACTTTGGCTCGGGCCGCATGGAGGTCAAGGAAATCCTGGCCAAGATCGACACCGGAGCCGCCAAGCGCGAAGCCGCCGCCATGACGGCCAAGGCTCCGTATGACGTGCTGATCGTCGGCGGTGGCCCCGCTGGCGCAGCGGCTGCGGTGTACGCGGCGCGCAAGGGCATCCGCACCGGCATCTTGGCCGAGCGCTTTGGCGGCCAGACGCTGGACACGCTGGGCATCGAGAACTTCATCTCGGTGCAGGAAACCGAAGGCCCCAAGTTCGCCGCTGCCCTCGAAGCCCATGTCCGCGCCTACGACGTGGACGTGATGACCCAGCAGCGCGTGGAGCAGCTCACCCCGGCGTCGGCCCCCGGCGCACTGGCCACCATCAAGCTGGCCAACGGCGGTGAGCTGAAGAGCCGCACCATCATCGTTGCCACTGGCGCACGCTGGCGCAACATGAACGTGCCCGGCGAAGCCGAGTACAAGAACAAGGGCGTGGCCTACTG
>CALMOI010000484.1 GCA_937871735.1 uncultured Comamonadaceae bacterium | reverse complement strand
CCTTGGCCTTCAGGCCGGCGTTGCCCAGTTCCTTGTAGAAGGGCACGTTGGAGTCACCGTTGATGGTGGAGACCACAGCGGTCTTCTTGCCTTCGCCCGAGAACTTCTTGATCTTGGCGATGATGGTTTGGTAGTCAGAGTGACCGAAGGGGGTGTACTCCTCCATGATGTCTTCGTCCTTGATGCCCTTGCTGTGCAAGAACGAACGCAGAATCTTGTTGGTGGTGCGGGGGTACACGTAGTCGGTGCCCAGCAGCACGAAGCGCTTGGCAGAGCCGCCGTCTTTGCTCATCAGGTATTCAACGGCGGGGATGGCTTGTTGGTTGGGGGCTGCGCCGGTGTAGAACACGTTCTTGGACAGCTCTTCGCCTTCGTACTGCACGGGGTAGAACAGCAGGCCGTTCATTTCCTCAACCACGGGCAGCACCGACTTGCGCGACACCGAAGTCCAGCAGCCAAAGATCACCGAAACCTTGTCTTGACCCAGCAGTTGCTTGGTCTTTTCAGCGAACAGGGGCCAGTTGGAGGCCGGGTCAACCACCACGGGTTCGAGCTTCTTGCCCAGCACGCCGCCCTTGGCGTTGATTTCGTCAATGGCCATCAGCACGGTGTCTTTCAACACGGTTTCGGAGATGGCCATGGTGCCCGACAGGCTGTGCAGCACACCGACTTTGATGGTGTCAGCGGCGTGAGCGGGCAAGGCGGACAAACCGGTCAGAGCGACGGCGGCAGTCAGTGCCTTGAGAGTAAAACGACGTTGCATGTGTGCTTCTCCTGCGAGTGGAACCGGTATGAAACTGAAAGGAAGTTCGCTGGTGTGAGGCTTTGTCAGCGGACGGTTGAATCCTAGGGCTCACCCCTATTTCGTGAAATACGACACATGGCGTACAGCGGCGCGAACATGCATAATAATTCCACACGCTGTTTTGCAACATCACTTCACTACATCTGGAGACACGCTATGAAGGTTTTTCAAGTCGCGGGCGCTTGGAGCATGGACAACTTGCAGCTCGGTGAGCGCCCGCTGCCCAGCCCCGGCGTGGGGCAAGTGCGGCTGCACATGCGAGCAGCGGCGCTGAACTACCGCGACCTGTTGGTGCCGCTCAAAGGCTACGGCTCGCGGATGCAGGCGCTGCCGCTGATCATGCTCAGCGACGGCGTGGGCGTGGTCGATGCCGTCGGCCCCGGCGTGACGCGCACCCGCATCGGCGACCGGTTGTGCCCGCTGCTGTTTCAAAGCTGGAACGGCGGCCCACCCGACGCGCACAAGCTCTCGCAAGGCTTGGGCTGCGAAACCGACGGCACGATGGCCGAGTACATGGTGCTGCACGAATCCGGCTGCGCCCCCGCCCCGGCCAATCTGACCGATGTGGAAGCCGCCAGCCTGCCCACAGCGGGCCTGACGGCCTGGCGCGCCGTGGTCACCGAAGGCCGCGTGCTGCCCGGCGATGTGGTGCTGGTGCAAGGCACGGGCGGCGTGGCGCTGTTTGCGCTGCAATTTGCCAAGATGCTGGGCGCGCAGGTGATCTGCCTGTCGTCCAGCGATGCCAAGCTGGAGCGCGCCCGTGCGCTGGGTGCCGATGCCGTCATCAACTACCGCACGCTGCCCGAGTGGGGCCGCAAAGCCAAAGAGCTGGCGCAGTCGCTGTCAGGCCGCGACGGCGCTGATGTGGTGATTGAGCTGGGCGGCGAAAACACGCTGGCGCAGTCGCTGCGGGCCGTGCGGGCGGGCGGCACAGTCAGCATGATTGGCGTGTTGGGTGGTGCCACCATGAACGCCCCGCTGGGCTTGGTGGTGACGCGGGCGGTGCGGCTGCAAGGCATCACCGTGGGCAGCCGCGACGACTTCATCGCCATGACCCGCGCCATTGAAGCCAGTGGCATGAAACCCATGATTGACCGCACGTTTGCCTTTGAAGCCTTGCCCGAGGCACTGGCGTACTTGAAATCAGGGCAGCATTTCGGGAAGGTGTGCATTCAGCATCCGACTGCCTAAGAGCACACCTCGCACCATGAAAAAAGCCGGTCTAACCAGACCGGCTTTTTTTACGTGCGCAACAGGAAATTATTGCTTCACAGCTTCAACTTGCACCACCAAATGCACATCCTTCGGGAAGCCCCAAGCGATGCCGTAGTTCATGCCGAACGCGGTGCGGTCGATGGTGGTTTCAAAGTCGCCGCCGCACACTTCGCGCTTGAGCATCGGGTTTTGGTAGCAGTTGAACTGCTTGGCCGTCAGCGTGACGGGTTGGGTCTTGCCCAGCAGCGTCAGCGTGCCGGTCACAGCGGCCACTTTGTCGCCGTTGAAGCTGAAGTTGTCAGCCGCGAACTTGATGGTGGGGTACTTGGCTGCGTCAAACAGATCAGCGCTTTGCAGATGCTTGTCAAAAGCAGCGGTGCCGGTGCTGATGGACGTGGCATCAATGGTCAGTTCCACCTTGCCGCTCTTGCCTGCGCGGTCGAGCTGCACGCTGCCTTCTTTCTTGTCGAAACGACCGCGATTGGTCGTCGTGCCAAAGTGGCCGATTTCAAACGTCACAAACGTGTGGCTCGGGTCGATGGCGTAAGCGGCGGATTCTGCGTGAGCAGCGCCAGCCATCAAGGTGGCAGCGGCGGCCAAAGCGAACAGGGATTTGCGCATGGTGATGATCTCCAAAGGTCAAAAAAGGGAAAGAAAAATCGAAAAACTTACAGCTTGCCCACGCCAGTCAGGGCGAGCTTGAATTTCACTTGCACGTCGTTGGCGACCATGCTGGTGTCAGTCCACTCGCCTTCACCGATCTTGAAAGCGAGGCGTTTGAGGGTGAAAGTGCCTGTGGCAGTGGTGGTCGCGCCGCTTTGCGTCAGCGTTGCCGGGGCCACCACGTCTTGGGTTTGGCCCTTGATCGTCAGCTTGCCCGCCACTTCAAACTTGCCGCCACCCAGCGCCTTGATGGCGGTCGATTGGAATGTGGCCTGCGGGAACTTGGGCACGTTGAACCACGGTGCCTTGGGCAGTTCGGCATCCGACTCGGGCACGCCCAGCGTGGCGCTGCCGGTGTCCACGGTGAACGCAATTTTGCTGGTGGCCAGCTTGGCCGGATCGAAGGCGATTTGCGCGTCAAACTTCTTGAAGCGCCCTTCCACCGGCACACCCATTTGCTTGCTGACGAATTGGATTTCGCTTTGTGCAGGCACCAGCTTTTGATCGGCCAAAGCCGGGGCAGCGGCCAACAAACCAGCCACGGCCAGCGCGCTCAAGGCGAAAGA
>CALMOI010000483.1 GCA_937871735.1 uncultured Comamonadaceae bacterium | reverse complement strand
CCGACGCCATCAGCATTGGCGCGGGCAGCAACATTCAAGATGGCAGCGTGCTGCACGCTGATCACGGCATTCCTGTGGTGGTGGGCGAGCGCGTGACGGTGGGCCACATGGTGATGCTGCACGGCTGCACCATCGGCGATGAATCGCTGATCGGCATTGGTGCCATTGTGCTGAACGGGGCCAAAATTGGCAAAAACTGCTTGGTTGGCGCGGGTTCACTGGTCACCGAGGGCAAAGAATTCCCTGATGGCTCGATGATTTTGGGCAGCCCAGCCAAGGTGGTACGCCAACTCAGCCCCGAGCAAATCGCGGGCATTCGCGCCAGCGCCCAGCACTACATCGACAACGCGCGCATCTTCCGCAGCGGCCTGAAAAAAATCGGCTGAGTGCCGGTTGCGCCGTTATTTGATTCCCCCTTTTTTATTGTTTGACGAAAGTTGCCTGAGTGTCTGAACTGCATAAATTCCTTTTTGATGGCTTGCCCGTGCGTGGCATGGTGGTGCGCCTGACCGACGCTTGGCAAGAAATTCTGAGCCGCCGTGCCAGCAACAACAGCACGGGCGCGTACCCGGCCCCGGTGCGCGAACTGCTGGGCGAGATGGCCGCTGCCGCTGTGCTGATGCAAGGCAACATCAAATTCAACGGCGCGCTGGTGCTGCAAATCTCGGGCGACGGCCCGGTGAAAGTCGCGGTGGCCGAGGTGCAATCGGACTTCAGCCTGCGCGCCACCGCCAGCGTGATGGGCGACGTGGCCGACAACGCCAGCCTGAGCCAGATGGTGAACTTGCACAACCAAGGGCGTTGTGCCATCACCTTAGACCCGCAAGACCGCATGCCCGGCCAACAGCCTTACCAAGGCGTGGTGCCGCTGTTTGGCGATCAGCACGAAAAGCTGGAGCATTTGTCGGAGGTGCTGGAGCACTACATGCTGCAATCTGAGCAGCTCGACACCACGTTGGTGCTGGCCGCCAACGACCAAGTTGCCGCTGGTTTGCTGATTCAGCGCCTGCCCGCGATGGGGCAAAACAACTTGTCCATCCACGCCAACGAAGACCAAATTGGCCTGAATGAAGACTACAACCGCATCGCCATTTTGGCCAAGAGTTTGAAGCGCGAAGAGCTATTGACCTTGGATGCCGACACGCTGCTGCACCGCCTGTTTTGGGACGAGCAAGTGCTGCGCTTTGAGCCGCAAACCGGCGACAACGGCCCACGCTTTGCCTGCACATGCAGCCGCGAGCGCGTGGCCCGCATGATTCGCAGCTTGGGTGTGGAAGAGGCCGAAAGCATCATCGCCGAGCGCGGTCACATCGAAGTGGGCTGCGAGTTTTGCGGCCAGCAGTACCACTTTGACCCGGTGGACGCGGCGCAGATTTTCACGACCCCGGTGGCGCAGCCGCCTATCGATCCGTCGGTGCACTGAGCAGCCGTGTGAACAAGCGATGCTCGCACTCGGCATCGCTGCAACTGTCACACGACCATGCCCACGGCGTGGCGGTGTGGTTGTCGGCGCGCTGGGCATATTCAGTGTGGGCGGCCAGTGCGCGCAAGGCGGCTTCTAAGCGGGCCTGGCCGCTGCCGTAAATCACCTGCCACGTCACATTGGTGCGGGCCAGCGCGGCGCGCAGCAGTGCATCCACGGGCTCGCGCACTTGCGGGCCGTCGCGTTGCAGGCCGTCGGCCACCCACGGTAAATCCAAGCCAGTAAGCAGCGTCAGGTCGTATTGGCTTTGATGCGCCAGCGCAAAGTCATACAGCGACTCGTCTTGAAACAGCAAGTGGCTGTAGACCGCCGTCATCAGCGGCGTGGTGTCGGCGATGACCACGTCGGTGTCAGCGGTCAGTGCTTGCCGCGCTTGTTCATGGGCAATGGCGACTTGCTCGTGGGCGTGTGGCGTGCGGCCTTGGCGCTCGCACCAGCCGCGCAGCACTTCCGGCACCACGATGACGCGGTGGCCGCGCTCGCCCAAGGCGGCGGCCAGTGCTTGCGTGAGTTGGGTTTTGCCCGTGCTTTCGGCCCCCAGCAGCGCGATGCGCACGGGTGATGCGGTGCGCGCCATCGTCACAGCTTGCGTTGCCAAGCGCGCCAACCTACCACGCTCAGCGCGACGAACAGGCTGTAGAGCAGGGCGGTGAGCCACAGCCCCTTCCACGCAAACAGCCCGACGCTGACCACATTCACCAGCACCCACACCGCCCAGTTGGCGAGGTACTTGCGGCCCAGCAGCCATTGCCCGACCACGCTCAAGGCGGTGGGGAAAGCGTCCCACCACGGCACATCGGTGTCGGTGTAACGGTGCAAAAACCAGCCGGTGGCGGGCCACAGCAGCGCGCACACCAGCAGCACGCACCAGCGCCCCTGCGCCGTCAGGTGGCGAATGGTGAGGGCGCTGCCGTCGGCCTGCCGCCCGCGCAGCCATTGCGCCCAACCCCAGAGCGCCACCACCGCAAAAAACACTTGCAGCGCCGCGTCGCCATACAGCTTGCTGCGCCAAAACAGGGCGAAATACAGCACCGAGCTGATCGCCGCCAGCGGCCAACCCCAGTGAATTTCGCGGATATTGCAGCCCACCATCGCCAGCGCCAGCACCAGCGCGATCAGTTCCAGCCACGACGTGTCCGCACCCCACAGGGTGAACGCGGTGGCAAACAAGGGGGAAAAGAGAGATAAAAAATCGGTCATGCGGGCAAAACCAATGCGGCGCACCAAAGGGCGCGGCGGCGCTTACTCGGCAATTTGCACGTAAATTTCATTGGGCTTGACCATGCCCAGCTCTAGGCGAGCCTTTTCTTCAACCATTTCCATGCCGCTTTGCAGGTCGTTGACCTCGGCGGTCAGGCGGTCATTGAGTTCGCGCGCCTTCAGATTGGCGGCTTTTTGGGTTTCTAGCTTTTCGCGCAAGGCCGTCACATTGGCCATGCTGCCTCGGCCCAGCCAAAGTTGACCTTGCAGCACCAGCAGCAAAGTCACCAGAAAAACAGGAAGCAAGCGGGAACCCATGATCGTCATGCAAGGCGTGAAGAGACGGATTCCCGCGTGAGTTTGAAGCTGGTGCTTGGCGACTGAAACCGGCGTTTAACGCAGGTTGTAGAACGCCGCGCGGCCTGGGTACACAGCCACTTCGCCCAAGTCTTCCTCGATGCGCAGCAGTTGGTTGTACTTGGCCATGCGGTCAGAGCGGCTCAGCGAACCGGTCTTGATTTGACCCGCGTTCAGGCCCACAGCGATGTCGGCGATGGTGTTGTCT
>CALMOI010000482.1 GCA_937871735.1 uncultured Comamonadaceae bacterium | reverse complement strand
GCCGGAAACGGTAAATGCTTTGCTTGGGGTCGCCCACAATGAACACGCTGGGCGCGCCCTGCCCGCCCCCGCTGCCCACATAGCCGCTGAGCCACGCGTGCAGCGACTGCCATTGCAGCGGGTTGGTGTCTTGAAATTCGTCGATCAGCAAATGGCGGATGCGCGCGTCCAGCTTTTCCTGCACCCAGCCGCTGAGCACGCCGCTCGACAGCATCACCTGCGCGGCGCGTTCCACGTCGTTCATATCGACCCAGCCGTTTTCGCGCTTCAGGGCCGAAAACTCGGCGATCAGCAGCCGCGTGAGCCGCGCCATGCGGTGCTGGTAGAGCCAAGCTTGGTGCTGCATTTGCGCTGCTTCAACCTCTTGCACGGCAGCTTGGGCGCTGCGCACCAGAGCCAAGCCCACAATTTTGTCGCTGAACTTTCGCGGCTCGCCTTTTTGCGTCAACAGGGCATTCACCACGCCAGGCCAGTCTTGCGCTGTCACGGCCTGCTCCAACTCAGAGCCTTTGGCCGCAAACGTCACCGCCTTAGCCTGTCCCAAAGCTTGGGCAGCGGGCAAAAGCACGGCATGGCAGGCGGGAGTACTCACCCAGTCTTGCGGCTGATCCAGCCCCGCGAAAGCCGGGAACTGCGCGCCAAAGGGCGGCACCGAGGCGGCCACCACGCCCGCGTCGTCGGCCAGCGTGAATTCGATGCGCTTGTTCAGCGCGGCGGTCAGCGCTTTGGCGGTTTGCCAGCGCCCGTGTTCGGCCACCAGCGCGCCAAAGTCAGCGCGGGCTTGCGGGTCGGCCACCACTGCATCGTGAAAGCGCCGCCAGACTTGGCGCACAGCCTCGGCATCGTCTTCCAGCAAGTTGTAATGCGCGGGCAAGCCCAAGGCTTGCAGCACTGACAAGGGCGCGGTGCGCAGCAGCGCCGCAAACCAGCTGTGAAAAGTGCGAATTTGCACCGGGCGGCCCACGGCCAGCACGGTTTGGTACAGCGTGCCCAGCGCGGCTTGCTGCTCAGTCGCAATGTGGGGCGGCACGCCGCGCATGGTCAAGTCGGCGTGGAGCTCCTCGGGGCTGGCTTGGGCAAAAGCCGTCAGCCATTCGTCCAAGCGGGTGCGCATTTCACCGGCGGCTTTGCGGGTGAAGGTGATCGCCAAAATCTCTTGTGGCTGCGCCCCGGCCAACAGCGCCCGCACGATGCGTGAAACCAGCATCCAAGTTTTGCCCGCGCCCGCGCAGGCCTCCACCGCGACGCTGCGCTGCGGGTTGCAGGCCACGGCGTAAAACGCGGCGCGGCTGACGGGCTGGCCGTTGTGCTCGTAAGCAGGGGTGTGAGGAGTGTCGTGAAGGTTCATGCCCAAAAGTCCTTGCGGCACAGCCCACGGGCTGCGCAGTAGTCGCACACAGCCGCTTCGCCCAACGCGGGCAGCGGCGCACCATCGGCGATGCGGGCCATGTCGTGCAACATGCCTTCGATCAGCACGTCGCGCACGGCCACCACGTCGTCCAACTCAACCAGCGTGGTGCCATCTTTGTCACCGATGTTGATGTAGGCGGCGCGCAAGGTGTCGTTGGGCAGCAGCGCGGCATAGAAGGCCAGTTGTGTGTCTTCGGTGGCGATTTTCACGCGCTGGCGGGTTTTAGCGAGGTTTTCGGTTTTGTAGTCCAGCACCACGGCGTGGCCGTCGGCTTGCGCGTCGATGCGGTCAAGGCGGCCTATCAGGTTGATGGGGCCGAGCGGCAAGTCGCGGGCCACTTCGGCTTGCGCGAACTGCACGCCGTGGGTTTCCCAGCCGATGAGCCAGTTCAAGTAGCCGTCGCGCACACGCGGCCAAGTTGCAGCAAAGGGCAGGAATTCACCTTCGCCC
>CALMOI010000481.1 GCA_937871735.1 uncultured Comamonadaceae bacterium | reverse complement strand
CACGTTGGCGGGCATTGGCGCTGGCTAAAACTTTGGGAAGCTGGGCGGCTGATTCGGGCGTTAACTCGGCTCCGCCGGGCACAAAGTAGAGCGTGAAGCTTTCAGCTTGGGCCGGGCGCAGCGCCAGCAGTTGCGGATACTGCTCGCTCACGGCTTCGGCGGTGGTGGTGCTGGTTTTCAGACCCCGCCAAGGCGAGGTGCTGACCATGTCGTAGGGCGTGGTCAGCGATTGCATTTGTGTGCCATTGCTGACCAGCACTGCGCTGGGTTTGCCATCTGCTTCGGGCAGCAGTGTCACGCGCGACGTTGGCGCGCAAGCCGCCAGCAGACTCACGCACAGCGGCAGTGCCAGCACAGCAGCGTGACGAATGCGACTCATGGAACCTCCACGATGAAGTCGGTGCCGCGCACGCCCACCACGACGGTGGGCGTTTTGACCTTGACCTGCTCAGGGTTGAGCTTGCCTATCAAGCCGCTGACCATGCGGATGCTGCCTTGCAGCACATCGACCAACAAACCGCCTTTTTGCGTGGTCGGCTCGTACTCAAAGCGTGCGAGGCTGACATTGCTGTTGGGGCCCACGACCAGCGCCGTGCCATCGCGCAGCGTCAGTGAGGCGGCGCTGTTGGCACCGGTCACGATGCGGTCAGCTTGCACGACGCCATCGCCGGACAAAGCGGTTTGTTTGGTGTCGCCCTTCACGACGGTCACATCGCCCTGCACGGCTTTGAGCGTGCCGCTGCGTTGACTTTGGGCGTGTGCAGTGCTGGCACACAAGGTGAGCAATACCAAGGTGCTGGCAGCCATCTGCCTTGAAAATGATGAGAAGCTTGGTCGGTACATAGTGATGAAGTGCCCAAAATTAACGCAAGTTCCCTGAGTCTAGTTGCTTGTCACAAGGTGCCGATCTTCGTTTGCTTCACGCAGCACTGTCAACACCAGCGACAATCGGCGGCTTTTCGTTTTCAAACTATTGCTGTAGGCAAGCTCTTCACAACATGTCCAATTACACGGTTCGACCCGCCACCCAGGGCGATGCACAGGCCATCGCTGAAATCCACGTCACCACTTGGCAAAGTGCCTACGAAGGCATCATCCCTGATGAAGACTTGGCCGGTATCCAAATCGAGAAGCGCCTGGCTCTTTGGAAAGAAGCCATCGAATACGGCGAGCCCCAAGTGCATGTGGTGGTCGATGAAGACGAGGACGACCGCATCGTCGGCTTTGTGGGCTACGACCGCTCGCGCGACCCCAAGACCAAGCCGGTGAATGGCGAAATCTGGGCCATGTACGTCGATCCGGGCAACTGGAACACCGGCGCAGGCTTGGCCTTGTGGGATGCCACCCGCGAAGGTCTGCAAGACGAAGAATGCACCGACGTGAGCGTGTGGGTGCTGCTGCACAACGACCGCGCCTTGCGTTTCTTTGAGTTGGCCGGTTTCAAGCGCGAGAACAACACCGCCCGCACCATCCCGATGGGCAGCGTGCGCGTCGAAGAAATCCGCCTCAAGCGCAAGCTGTGAGCGTGCCCGCGCTGTGGTGGGCCGCATGAATGTGCTGCTCGCCCCGATGGAGGGGCTGCTGGACTACACCCTGCGCGACATCCTGACCCGCGTGGGCGGGGTGGATCGCTGTGTGTCCGAATTCATCCGCATCACCGACCAAGTGCTGCCCGCGCGCGTGTTCACCCGCATCGTGCCTGAGCTGCAAAGCAACCTTTTCGCTGATCGGAACACCAAAATGGGCGCTTTCTGCTTCTGCCTCATGTTCCTTAAGCCCCGCATAGTAGACTCGCTCGCAGCCTTCGGCAGGCTCGGCCATTTCGAGATCGGTCAGTAAGCGATCCATATCGGATTTGATAGCTT
>CALMOI010000480.1 GCA_937871735.1 uncultured Comamonadaceae bacterium | reverse complement strand
TGTTCGCGGGCATTTTTCTGACCATCATCCCCGTGATTGCGATGCTGAAAGCCGGGCTGCATGGGCCGTTCGGTGCCGTGGTGGCCGCCGTGACCCGGCCCGATGGCAGCCCCGATCCGGCCATGTACTTCTGGGCCTCGGGCGTGTTGAGTTCGTTCTTGGACAACGCCCCCACCTACTTGGTCTTTTTCAACACCGCTGGCGGTGACGCCCAGCAGCTCATGACCACCCTGGCCCCCACGCTGGCCGCCATCTCTGCGGGCTCGGTGTTCATGGGGGCCAACAGCTACATCGGCAACGCCCCGAACATGATGGTCAAAGCCATCGCCGAAGACCGTGGCATCAAAATGCCGAGCTTTTTTGGCTACTTGCTGTGGTCGGGCGGCGTGTTGGTGCCGCTGTTTGTGGTCATGACTTTCATTTGGTTTCGGTAAACAGCTATGAGCAAACCTCGCATCCTCGTCACCCGCGCCGTCTTTCCTGAAGTGCTGGCGCAGTTGGCCCAGCACTTTGAAGTCACCGCCAACCCAGACGACGCGCAATGGACACGCGCCGAGCTGATCGCCCAGTTGCAAGGCCAAGTGGGCGCATTCACCTTCGGCACCGAGCGCATCGACGCCGAACTGCTGGCCGCTTGCCCCGATCTGCGCATCGTGGCCAACATGACCGTGGGCTACAACAACTTCGACCTGCCCGCTATGACGGCTGCCGGGGTGCAAGCCACCAACGCCCCCGACGTGCTGACCGAAACCACCGCCGACTTCGGCTTGGCCCTGTTGCTGGCTACGGCCCGCCGCGTCACCGAGAGCGAGCACTACCTGCGCGCTGGCCGCTGGACACATTGGCGCTACGACCTGTTCGCCGGGGCCGAAGTGCATGGCACGACGCTGGGCATTTTGGGCATGGGCCGCATCGGTCTAGCCATCGCCCGCCGCGCCGCCTTGGGCTTTGGCATGTCGGTGATCTACCACAACCGCAGCCGCCTGAGCCCCGAGCAAGAAGCGCCGATTAACGCCCGCTACGTCAGCAAAGCCGAACTGCTGGCCCAGGCTGACCACCTGATGCTGGTGCTGCCCTACAGCGCCACGTCGCACCACAGCATCGGCGCGGCAGAACTGGCGCAGATGAAGCCCAGCGCCACCCTCATCAACCTCGCCCGGGGCGGCATCGTCGATGACGCGGCCCTGGCGCAAGCCCTGCGCGAACGCCGCATCGCCGCCGCCGGTCTTGACGTGTTCGAGGGTGAACCGCAAGTCCACCCCGATTTGCTGACGGTGCCCAACATTGTCCTCACCCCCCACATCGCCAGCGCCACCACTGGCACTCGGCTGGCGATGGCCCAAGTGGCGGCGGACAACCTGATCGGCTACTTGCTGCACGGCGCAGCGAAAACGCCGCTGAATCAGGTTGAGCGCCCCAGTTGAACGGCGCACTCACAACACATCCCGCGCCAGTTTGTCGCGGGACGGAATGTTGGGGTAGCGCAGCACTTTGTAGCCCGCGCTGATCAGCATGTTGTCGCGCTGTTGGTCGGCGGCTTCTTTGCCTTTGTGGCTGTGGTCGTCAATTTCGATCACCGCCAGCACTTTGAAGTCGCGGTTCAGCAGCACAAAGTCGGCGCGCTTTTGCGAAAAGCTGTTGCGGCTGGCACCACCTTGGGCTTCCAGCAGCGCGCCAAAACTCATCTCTTTCATGACCAAGTAATCCGGGTGGGGAAACACCTCGGTGATGCGCCAGAACATCGCTTGTTCTCGGGCTGTGGCCACGGGGCGAGGGCCGTAAGACTTGGTGTTCACCTTGGCTACAGGTTGACGCTTGTCTGTCACCAAGAGCAAAAGGGCGACTACAGCGGCGCACAACAGCACCGCAATGAGCACGATCAGGTTCATTGTTGGAGGGGTTTCTTTCAGTGCGAGGGTCGGATGACGATGCCCTGAAATTGTGAGAATTTCGACGTTTGTAGTGTTTGTTACCTGGGTCAAACAACCTGAGCGCAGGTTGTGACAGATTTATTTCTAGAATCCCAACACTTTACTTGCACTGTCATGGTGCATTCAGGGAGCGCCTCCGTACCAAAGCGTACGCAATCATTCCCACAAAGAAGATGTTCCCATGAGTTCTAAAAATCGTCGTCGCTCCAGCAGCGCATCTTCACCGCGCTACACCCAAGACGGTACACCTCTGACTGTGAAACGCGCCAAGCAACTGCGCACCGCCATGTATGCGGGCATCGCCTTGGTGTCGGTGCTGTTGATAGCTTGGCTGTTCTATGACCTTTGAGTCAGTCATCTATCGATGCGCTCCAGCGGTCGCCCCACGCTTGGCTCAAGTCGCGGCGGTCGCGTTTGGTGGGGCGGCCTTGGGTGATGGTTTGCGCCGGTTCGGGCGCTAAGCGGCGCTGCTCGGCGGCGCGCTCGCGTGCGGCGATGCTGTCTGCCGTTTCTTCGTAGAGCTGTTGTGCGACCGGCGCAGGCCCTCGCGTACCTGACAGACCCCGCACCAGCACCGTGCGCTGCACCGGCCCTTGGCGCAGGCTGACCGTGTCACCGGGTTTGACTTCGCGAGCTGGTTTGGCCTCCAGCCCATTGACCTGAACCCGTCCCTTGTTGATTTCATCCGTTGCCAGCGAGCGGGTTTTGTAAAACCGGGCGGCCCACAGCCATTTGTCGATACGCAGTTTGTCCATGTGATGGGTTGTCGTTATTGCTTGGCTCCCAGCGCCAACGCGGCAGCGCGGGAGGCGGCGAGGACGTTTTCATCTGGCGCGGCTTGCGTCGGCCAGCCTTGCAGGTGCTGTTCGGTGATGCGGGCCAGCGCAGCAATCCAGTCGGGGCTGTCGTTCAAGCAGGGGATGTAGTTGAACTCTTTGCCGCCCGCGTGCATGAAGGCTTCGCGCGCTTCTTGAGCGATTTCTTCCAAAGTTTCGAGGCAGTCGCTGGTGAAGCCGGGGCAGACCACATCAACGCGCTTGATCCCGCTTTGCGCCAGCGCCACCAACGTGGGTTCGGTGTAGGGCTCCAGCCACTTGGCCTTGCCAAAGCGCGATTGAAAGGTGAGCTGCCACGCGTCCTTGGGCAGGCGCAGCGCCTCGGCCAGCAGACGGGCGGTTTTGTAGCATTCGCAGTGGTACGGATCGCCCAAGTGCAGCGTGCGCTCGGGTACGCCGTGAAAGCTCATCACCAACTTGTCGGGGCGGCCATGTGTTTTCCAGTGCGCCTGAACGCGAGCGGCCAGCGCGGCGATGTAGCCCGCATCGTCGTGGTAATGGTTGATGAAGCGCAGCTCGGGAATGGCACGCACTTTGGCGGCCCAGCTGTACACCGCATCGCAGACGCTGGCGGTGGTGGTGCCGCTGTACTGCGGGTACAGCGGCACAATCAAAATCCGTGTGACCCCTTCGGCTTTCAGCTTGTCCAGCTCCGACGCGATAGACGGGTTGCCGTAGCGCATGGCGTAGCGCACCGTGACCTGCGTGCCGCGTTGCCCCAAAAAGCCGCGCAGCAGCGTGGCTTGGCGCTCCGTCCAGACCTTGAGCGGCGAGCCTTCCTTCATCCACACCGAGGCGTATTTTTGGGCCGATTTGGCTGGGCGCGTGCGCAAGATGATGCCGTGCAAGATCAGCCACCAAATCGGCTTGGGAATCTCCACCACGCGGTGGTCGCTCAAAAATTCCCCGAGGTAACGGCGCAAGGCTGGGGCGGTGGGCGCGTCGGGTGTACCTAAGTTACACAGCAATACTGCCGTTTTGGCGGGTTGGCCGTGGCGAAAGGAGGGTTCATTTTGAAAAAGCATGAGGTATTCTGCTGCAAGCCACCCGATTCGCGCTGGCCGCGCACCATCTAGCCCTTTGCCATGCTTGACCTGACCCGCATCCGCGCCATCACCATCGACTTAGACGACACCTTGTGGCCGATCTGGCCCACCATGATGCGGGCTGAAACCACCTTGCACGCTTGGTTGCGACAACACGCTCCGGCCACGGCGGTGCTGCATGCCACGCCGCAGTGGCGCGAGCTTCGCAATGCCATCAATATCACCCGCCCCGATCTGGCACATGACTTGACGGCGCTGCGCCGCGAAGCCATTCGCCAAGCCTTGCTGCAATCAGGCGACGATCCCACACTGGCCGACCCGGCGTTCGAGGTCTTTTTTGAAGAACGTCAGCGCGTTGATTTATTTGATGACGCGCTGCCCGCACTCGACTTTTTGAGCAGCCGCTACCCGGTGGTGGCGTTGTCTAACGGCAACGCGGATGTGCAGCGTGTGGGCATCGGGCGCTACTTTTGCGCCGCATTCAGCGCCCGCACTTTGGGTGTGGGCAAGCCGGATCCGCGCATGTTTCAGGTGGGTGCGCGGGCGGCGGGCGTGGCGGTAGAGCAGGTGCTGCACATCGGTGACGATGCCCAGCTCGACGGCGTGGGCGCGCTGAATGTGGGCATGCAGATGGCGTGGGTCAACCGAGAAGGCCATGCATGGCCCGAAGGCAGCTTGCACCAGCCGCATGTCACGGTGCCGCAATTGCGTGCGCTGTGCGAGTTGTTCGGCTAAGGTGTTGCCATGCACAGCACGCAAAACATCAACCCTCAGTACGCAGCGTTCATGGCGCAGCGGCAGTTTGGTTCACTCGATGGCTTGCGCGCCCTGAGTATCTTGGGGGTGATTTGGCATCACACCGCGCCCAGTTGGCTCACGGGCGCTTGGGTGCATGCAGGCTCACAGGGCGTGACGCTGTTTTTTGCGATCAGCGGATTTTTGATCACCACCTTGCTGGCACGCGAGTGGCAGCGCTGCGGTGCCGTCGATTTCAAGGCCTTTTACATGCGGCGGGCACTGCGAATTTTCCCGCTGTACTACGGTGTGTTGGCGCTGTATGTGGCATTGGTGTGGCTGGTGCCGCACCCGGGCGAGGCCGAGGCCCAGTTCTTTGACAACCTGATTTACTTTGCCACTTACACCTCCAACATTTTCGTGGAGCTAGAGGGCCGCACCATTTTTTACTACGCTTGGTCGTTGGCCACCGAAGAGCAGTTCTATCTGATTTGGCCCACGGTGATGCTGCTGGCGGGCAGCGTGGCGCGTGCTGTGTGGCCGTTGGTGGCGGTGCTGGTCGCAGCCGTGCTGGGTCAGTCGTGGGGCTATGCTGGTTGGTCGGTGGTGTCGGTGTCTTTGTAGGGCGGAGAGTTGCTGGCGCTGTTGTTGCACTCGCTCTGCTGGTTTGGCTGGTTGGCGCGGGCGCTGGG
>CALMOI010000479.1 GCA_937871735.1 uncultured Comamonadaceae bacterium | reverse complement strand
GCTACTGCAAGAAGCCGCCCGCGAGCTGCGGCCTTTGCTGTAGATCCCGTCTGGCTGACTTACTTGCGCAGCGTGCCCGTGGCGCTGATGATGGACAAATCCACCCCGCCCCAGCCCTTGTGCAGCCCTGGGCTGTAGCGCACAAAAACGCCGCCCAAGTCGTATTCACCAAAATTGTTCAAGGCGGTGACTATGCTGGCGCGGGTGGGGTTGCTACCTGCACGACGCGCCGCCTCGACAGCAATTTTGGCCCCCAAGTAACCTTCTAAAGCGGAGAAAGACGTGGGTTCATTCGGCGCGAACTTCTTCATGTCGGCTTGGAACTCGCCAATCACCGGCTTGTTGGGGATGAACGGGTAGGGCACCGCTTGACTCAACACAATGCCGCGTGCCTTGTCGACGCCCACAGCTTTGACCAGCACGTCATACAGCACGACGGACACGCCGTAAATTTGCGTCTGACCGCCCGGCGCATCGCGCATGGCTTTGATGAACTCAAACGCGGGTTTGCCCGCCGCCAACACCAAAATCGCTTTGGGTTTGGCCTCGGCCACAGCGGCCACGGCAGCTTTGACGCTGGCATCCAGTTGTTCGGGGCTGGCATCAATCACTTGGTGCGAGATCACTTTGATCCCATGCACCGTGCTCAGTTGCGTAGCCACCTCTGCCACCGAGGGGCCAAATGCGATGTTCATGTTCACGATGGCTAACGTGTCTTTGCCCCAGCCCTTGGCCTCTTTGAGCAGGGCATGAACCTCATCGGCATAGCCGCTGCGCAACGGAAACACATTTTCTGCGCTGACGATGTGCTTATCACCTTGGTGAGGCGCAATCAATGCAATGCCGTTGCTGCCCGGCAGGTTTTGCTTGGCCACCTCGGCCAGACCGGCGCTGTTCAGGCTGCCCAGCATGGCAATCACCGACTTGTCGGCGATGAGCTGCTGCGTCAGCTCCACCATCTTGGGCGCTTGCAGGCCGTCGTCCAGTGTTTGCAGCTTGAACTTGTTGCCGTTGACTCCGCCCGCCGCGTTGACCCGATCAAAGTAGGCTTGAATCCCCGTCACCATGCCCTTGGCATTGCTGGCCGAAGCGGGGTTGGTGGTCGATGCAATCTGGCCAAACACCAGATCAGCGGCATGGGTCAGCGTGGCCCCCGCACACAAGGCGGCAACAGTGCAGACGGTACGCAGACGCGAGTAAAGATGGTTCATATCAATATTTTTGTGGGATGCCGGAAAGTCGCATTACATCCCCAAGCACTGGGTCGCGACCCCCGGCTTTTCCCGTAGGGTGTGGGGCTGGGATAGCCAATGCGGTGTTGGTTCACACCCCCAAATGCTGCTCCAGCAGCTCCGGTTGGGCGCGCAGTTCGTCTGAGGTTCCGGCGAAGACCACTTTGCCTTTGACCAAGATGACGTTGCGGTCGGTGATTTGGGTGACGTGTTTCCAGTTCTTGTCCACGATCACGCTGCTGATGCCGGTTTCGCGGATCAGGCCGCAGATGCGCCAGATTTCGCGGGCAATCAGCGGGGCCAAGCCTTCGGTGGCTTCGTCCAGGA
>CALMOI010000478.1 GCA_937871735.1 uncultured Comamonadaceae bacterium | reverse complement strand
CCAAGGTCGACGCCCAAGTGATCGGGGGGTGCTAAAGCCATGCCAAACACCTTGCGCCCTTACCTCATCACCATCGTCATGCACGACGGCTCGGGCGGCCATTGCCGGGGCCTGTTTGCCACCGACTGGGACGCCATCGACGCCATGTTCGACGCCTTCCATGATGTGACCGACAAAGCCCAAGCTGGCAACGCCAAAGCGCAAGAAGTGATTCAAAGCTGGGCTGATGCCGAGTGGTTCACCACCCGCCCTGAAGTGCCCAAGTCCATCACCGTGACCGTGTTCAAGGTGCCTGGCGAAACCAACACCGACGACCTGTCGCCCGCTCCGGATGCCACCACCCGCCCGGACATCCCGATGCACTACCTGGCCATGCTGAAGAACACCCGCGCCGGTGCAGCCTTTGTGCCCGAAGAAGACGGCAAGCGCGGTCCGATGCAGTTCATCGAAGACCTGAAGAAAAAGGGCAACCTCGTGGCCTACGTCGGCGACGTGGTCGGTACCGGTTCTTCGCGCAAATCCGCCACCAACTCGGTGATCTGGGCCACTGGTCAAGACATCCCGTTCGTGCCGAACAAGCGCTTTGGTGGCGTGACCTTGGGCGGCAAAATTGCCCCCATCTTCTTCAACACCCAAGAAGACTCGGGCTCGCTGCCCATCGAAGTGGACGTGACCAAGCTGGAAATGGGCGACGTGATTGACGTGCTGCCTTACGACGGCAAGATCGTGCGCAACGGCGAAACCGTGGTTGAGTTCGCGCTCAAGAGCGACGTGCTGCTCGACGAAGTGCGCGCCGGTGGCCGTATCAACCTGATCATTGGCCGCAGCCTGACTGGTAAAGCCCGTGAATTCTTGGGTCTGCCCGCTTCCACCCTGTTCCGCCTGCCCCAAGCCCCTGTCGCCACCAACGCAGGCTACACCTTGGCGCAAAAGATGGTGGGCCGCGCCTGTGGTCTGCCTGAAGGCCAAGGCATGCGCCCCGGCACTTACTGCGAACCCAAGATGACCACCGTTGGTTCGCAAGACACCACCGGCCCGATGACCCGCGACGAGCTCAAAGACTTGGCTTGCCTGGGCTTCTCGGCTGACTTGGTGATGCAATCGTTCTGCCACACCGCCGCTTACCCCAAGTCGGTGGACGTGAAGATGCACCGCGAACTGCCCAGCTTCATCAGCAGCCGTGGCGGCGTGTCGCTGCGTCCGGGCGACGGCGTGATTCACAGCTGGCTCAACCGCCTGCTGTTGCCCGACACCGTCGGCACCGGCGGCGACAGCCACACCCGTTTCCCCATCGGCATCAGCTTTCCCGCTGGCTCCGGTCTGGTTGCCTTCGGCGCTGCCACTGGCGTGATGCCCCTGGACATGCCCGAATCCGTGCTGGTGCGCTTCAAGGGCGAAATGCAGCCCGGCATCACCCTGCGCGACTTGGTGCACGCCATTCCGCTGTACGCCATCAAGGCTGGTCTGTTGACCGTGGCCAAGGCCGGCAAGAAGAACGTGTTCTCAGGCCGCGTGCTGGAAATCGAAGGCCTGCCCAACCTGAAGGTTGAGCAAGCATTTGAACTGTCTGACGCTTCCGCTGAGCGTTCCGCCGCTGGTTGCACCGTGCAACTGAGCCCGGAACCCGTGGCTGAATACCTGAAGTCGAACGTCGTTCTGATGAAGAACATGATCGCCAACGGTTACGCCGATGCCCGCACTCTGGAACGCCGCATCAAGAACGTGGAAGCTTGGCTCGCCAGCCCGAACCTGCTGAAGGCCGACGCTGACGCCGAATACGCTGCTGTGATCGAAATCGATCTGGCCGACATCAAAGAACCCATCGTTTGCTGCCCGAACGACCCGGATGACGCCAAGTTCGTCTCCGAAGTCGCTGGCACCAAGATCGACGAAGTGTTCATTGGCTCTTGCATGACCAACATCGGGCACTTCCGCGCCGCTGGCAAGTTGCTGGAAGGCAAGAAGGACATCCCGGTGCGCCTGTGGATTGCACCGCCCACCAAGATGGACGCAGCCGAGCTGACCAAAGAAGGCTACTACGCCACTTTGGGCGGTGCCGGTGCCCGCATGGAAATGCCGGGCTGCTCGCTGTGCATGGGCAACCAAGCGCAGATCAAGGAAGGCGCCACCGCCATGTCCACCAGCACCCGCAACTTCCCCAACCGCTTGGGCAAGAACACCAACGTGTTCTTGGGCTCGGCAGAGTTGTCGGCAGTGACCTCCAAGCTCGGTCGCATTCCCACCGTGGAAGAGTACTTGGCTGAAATCGGCGTGGTCACCAAGAACGCTGACAAGATCTACAAGTACATGAACTTCGACCAAATCGAAGAGTACGCAGAAGTCGCCAAGGTCTGATCAGACTGACACGGCTTGAGGCTCAGGGCTGCGGTAACGCGGCCCTGGCCTGAAGATCCAAAGCCCGCCGAGGGAGAGCTCGGCGGGCTTTTTTTCGCCTAAAAATGGCGCGCTCATGCATACTGACTTGCATGCCCGAAGTCCAAATTCCCACCCCCGACCTGCCGCCGACCGAGGTCGAGCGGGTGCGCCATCACACGCTGTTTGAGGACGGGCAAGCCATCTTCACCGGCACGCTGTTTGTCTCGCTGGCGCTCATCATGTTTGGGCAGGCGGGGCTGATGACGGGCGGCACCGCTGGCGTGGCATTTTTGATTCACTACGCCACGGGGCTGAGTTTTGGGCCGGTGTTTTTTGTGCTGAATCTGCCGTTCTACGGCTTTGCCTGGAAGCGCATGGGGCGGGAGTTCACGCTCAAAACCTTTGTTTCGGTCGGCCTGTTGTCGCTGATGACTTCGCTGTCGCCTGCGCTGTTTGCTATCGAGCGGCTGAATCCTGTCTACGCCGCCGTGCTGGGCGGTTTGCTGTTGGGCGCGGGTTGTTTGTTTTTGGCGCGTCACCACGCCAGCTTGGGCGGCGCGACCATCGTGTCGCTCTACCTGCAACGCGCGCGCAACTGGCGTGCGGGTCATGTCCAAATGATGATTGATGGTGTCATTTTGGGCTTGGCTTTCACGCTGGTGGAGCCGTCCAAGGCGCTGTATTCGATCTTGGCGGCCATCACCATGAACCTGTTCATCGCCATCAATCACCGGCCTGGGCGCTACGCGGTGTTGTGACGGAGGCTGCATCACGCCGCCGCAGTGTGAGTTGGACGCCTGCGCATGGCCGCAGTGTGACGTTCAGCACCGGCGCGGCGGGCGCGCTACCTGCGGGCGGGGTCAGGCGGTAGCGTTGCAGCAGCATGGCGGCGATCAGCGTCATTTCCAGCATCGCAAAGTGTTGGCCTATGCAGACGCGCGGGCCGGTGCCAAACGGCAGATAAGCACCCCGGACGATGGGTGGCGCGTCGGGCAAAAAGCGCTCGGGGCGAAAGGCGTCGGGCTGCTCGAACCAGCGCGGGTCGCGGTGCAGCACCCAGGGCGTGATGTAGAGCATGGCCCCGCGCGGGATGGCCCAGCCGCCCAGTGTGATGGGCGCGGTGGTGCGGCGCGTCATTAGCGCGGCAATCGGCGGGTACAGGCGCAGGGTTTCTTTGAGCGTGGCGCTGAGCCAGGGCAGGGCGGGCAGGTCGTCAGGGCTGGGGGTGCGGCCCGCCAGCACGGCATCGACCTCGGCGCGGGCGCGTTCGGCAGCCTCGGGGTGCTGCGCCAGCAGATGGCTCCACCACAGCAGGGCGCTGGCGCTGGTCTCGTGCCCGGCCTGGAAGCTGACCATGCATTGGTCAAAGACCTCGGCCTCGCTCAGCGCGCTGCCGTCGTGCTCGTCGCGCAGCGCCAGCAGGCGGGCCAGCAGGTCTTCACCTTCCGGGGCCGGGTGCTGGCGGCGGTGGGCGATGTGGCCCTGGATCAGCGTGCGCAAGGTGCGCAGGGCGTGGCGTTTGGCGGCCTTGCCGGGCAGGGGCAGCCAGTCGGGCAAGGTCAGGGGGTAGAACATCTCGCGCATGGCGGTTTCGCCCAGCACGCGGGTGGCGGCGATGGCGGCTTGGGCTTCGCCCGCAGCGGGCTGGCTGAATAGGGTGCGCAAGATCACATCCATTGCCACTTGGGCAAACAGCGCGTCCATATCGACCACAGCCTCGCGCTGCCCGGCGGGCACGGCGCTGTCCAGCGCCTGGGCGGCGGCTTCGGTCATCAAGCGGGCGTAACCGGCGACGCGGCGCGGGGTGAAGGCCGGGTGCAACATGCGGCGCTGGCGCTGCCAAGTCGCGCCCTCGGTGGTCAGCACGCTCTGGCCGAAGGCGTCGCTGAAGACTGCAATGCCGCGCTCCCAGCGGATCAGGTGCTCGGCCTTGTCCACCAGCGCCTCGCGCACCAGCTCGGGGTGGAACAGGACGTAGGCCCGCTCGTAGCCCAGCCGCTGGTAGCACAGGTCGCCATAGCGGCGCTGGCGCTCGGTGGCGCAGCCCAGGTAGTCGGCGCGCATGGCACGCAGCAGCGGCAAACCCCACCAGCGGGACGTGGGGCCGGGGGGCAGATCGGGATGGGCGG
>CALMOI010000477.1 GCA_937871735.1 uncultured Comamonadaceae bacterium | reverse complement strand
TCGGTCAAAAAGGGCAGCAGGTCTTTGCCGGTGCTGGCGGCGGCGTTCTCGAAGGCGCGGCGGGCGATGTAGGTCAGGCCGCCCGCGCCCGGCACCAGCCCAACGCCCACCTCGACCAAGCCGACATAGCTTTCCATGTGCGCCACGCGGCGGGCGCAATGCACCGCCAGCTCGCAGCCGCCGCCCAGCGCCAGCCCGCGCATCGCGGCCACCACCGGCACTTGGGCGTAGCGCAGCTTGAGCATCACGCGCTGCAATTCGGCCTCGACTTCTTCAATCGCGGCCACGCCACCCATCATGAACGCGGGCAGCAGCGCTTGCAGATCGGCCCCGGCGCTGAACGGTTCGTCGCCCGACCAAATCACCAGCCCTTGGTAGCTTTGTTCGGCGCGGTCTACCGCCAGCGCCAAGCCTTCGGCCACAGCGGGGCTGATGGTGTGCATCTTGGTTTTGATGCTGGCGATGAGCACGTCGCCGTCCAGCGTCCACAGGCGCAGGGCCGCGTCTTCATGCACGGTGGTGCCTGCGCTGGCAAAGCGCGGCAGCGCCTCGCCGAGCAAGGCTTCGGGGAAATGCTGGCGCTGGTACACCGGCAACTGGCGGCGCGGCACAAAGCAGCCGCGTGCGGCGCTCCACGAACCAGCGGCGGTGTGAACGCCGCCCGCCTCGGCGACCGGCCCGCTGAACACCCACGCGGGCAGCGACGCACGGCACAGGGCCAAGCCCGCGTCGATGTCGGCTTGCACCATGTGCGCCACGTTCAGCCAACCGGCTTCTTGCCACAGCTCAAACGGGCCTTGCGCCATGCCAAAGCCCCAGCGCATGGCCTGATCCACGTCGCGGGCGTTGTCCGCAATATCGGCCAAATGCAGCGCGGCGTAATGAAAGCTGTTGCGCAAAATCGCCCACACAAAGCGGCCTTGCGGGCCGGTGCTGTTTTTGAGCAGCGCCAGGCGCTCGGCGGCGGGCTTTTTGAGCATCCGGGCGTAGACCTCGTCGGCCTTGTCGCCGCTGGGCACGTAGTCGCGGCGCTCTAGGTCAAAGCGCAGCACATCGCGGCCCACTTTTTTGTAGAACCCGGCTTTGCTCTTTTGCCCCAGTTGGCCCAACTCCAGCAAGGTTTGCAGCACGGCGGGCGTGGCGTAGCTGGGATAGAACGGGTCACGCGCTTCGTCCAGCGTGGTTTGCAGGGTTTTGATGACGTGGGCCAGTGTGTCCAGCCCCACCACGTCGGCGGTGCGGAAGGTGCCAGAGCTGGCGCGGCCCAGCTTTTTGCCGGTCAAATCGTCCACCACGTCGCAAGTCAAGCCGTAGTGTTCGGCCTCGCACAGGGTGGACATCATCCCGGCCACGCCGATGCGGTTGGCGACGAAGTTGGGCGTGTCCTTGGCGCGCACCACGCCTTTGCCCAGGCCGCTGGTCACAAAGGCTTCAAGCTGGTCAAGCACCTCGGGCTGGGTGCTGGGCGTGGCAATCAGTTCCACCAGCGTCATGTAGCGCGGCGGGTTGAAGAAGTGAATGCCGCAAAAACGCGGCTTGATGGCCTCGGGCAGCGCCGCGCTGAGTTCGCCAATCGACAAGCCCGAGGTGTTCGAGGCCACGATGGCGTGCGGCGCAATGTGCGGCGCAATCTGCGTGTACAGCGCCTGCTTCCAGTCCATGCGCTCGGCAATGGCTTCGATGATCAGGTCGCACTCGGCCAGCAGCGGCAGGTGCTCGGCGTAGTTGGCGGGCTGAATCAGCGCGGCATCAGCAGCCAGCCCCAGCGGCGCGGGCTTGAGCTTTTTGAGGCCATCAATGGCTTTGAGGGCGATGGCGCTGAGGGGGCCATCTTTGGCGGGCAAATCAAACAGCAGCACCGGCACTTGGACGTTGACCAGATGGGCGGCAATTTGCGCCCCCATCACGCCAGCGCCCAGCACGGCAACTTTTTTGACCATAAAACGGGAAACAGGTGCAGACATGGCAGGCTTTCCTTGCAAAGCGGGGTGGCGCGACTCAGGCCAAGGCCAGATCGGTGTCCATCAATGAGCGGCTGCCCGCGCGGATGGTGCGCATGCAACTGGCCGTCTCCGGGAACAGCTTGGCGAAGTAAAAGCGCGCTGTTTGCAGCTTGGCTGCATAAAACGGGTCGGTGCTGCCAGCGGCGATCTGCTGCAAGGCCACTTGCGCCATGCGCGCCCAAAAGTAGCCCAGCACCAAGTGCCCGGCCACGCGCAAATAGTCCACCGCCGCCGCGCCCACTTCATTCGGATTGGCCAAGGCTTTGAAGCCCAGCTCCAGCGTGAGCTTGCTGACTTGATCGCCCAGCGCGGCCATCGGGTTGATGAACTCGGCCATCTGCTCGTTCACGCCTTCTTGCTCCACCAGCGCGGCCACCAGCTTGCCGAATTTTTTCAGCGTGGCTCCGTTGTTGCCCAGCACCTTGCGGCCCAGCAAGTCCAAGCCCTGAATGGCGTTGGTGCCTTCGTAGATCATGTTGATCCGGGCATCGCGCACAAACTGCTCCATGCCCCAGTCTTTGATGTAGCCGTGGCCGCCCAGCACCTGCTGGCACAGCGTGGCCGATTGGTAGCCGTTGTCGGTCAAAAAGGCTTTGGTGATGGGCGTGAGCAGCGAGAGCATGTCGTCGCTGTCGCGGCGCACTTGGTCGTCGGGGTGGTAATGCGCTTTGTCCAGCAGCACGGTGCAGAACATGGCCAGCGCCCGCCCGCCTTCGGCATAGGCTTTGGCGGTGAGCAGCATGCGCCGCACATCCGGGTGAACGATGATGGGGTCGGCGGGCAAATCTTTGGCCTTCGCGCCGGTCAAGGCGCGCATTTGCAAGCGCTCTTTGGCGTAGGCCAGCGCGTTTTGGTAGGCCACTTCGGTCAAGCCCAGCGACTGGTTGCCCACGCCCAAACGGGCGGCGTTCATCATCACAAACATGGCTTGCATGCCTTTGTGCGGCTGCCCGACTAGCGTGCCGATGGCCCCGTCCAGCACGATTTGCGCGGTGGCGTTGCCGTTGATGCCCATTTTGTGTTCCAGCCCGCCGCAGTACACCGGGTTGCGTGCGCCCAGCGTGCCATCGGCGTTGACCAAGAACTTGGGCACGATGAACAGGCTCACCCCTTTGATGCCCACGGGCGCATTTGGCAGCCGCGCCAACACCAAATGGACGATGTTCTCGGCCATGTCGTGCTCGCCTGCGCTGATGAAGATCTTGTTGCCGGTGATGCGGTAGCTGCCCGCTTCGCCGCCTTCCACCGGCTCGGCCTTGGTGCGCATCAGCCCGAGGTCTGTGCCGCAGTGCGGCTCGGTCAGGCACATG
Source organism: uncultured Comamonadaceae bacterium (assembly GCA_937871735.1). Lineage (GTDB taxonomy): Bacteria > Pseudomonadota > Gammaproteobacteria > Burkholderiales > Burkholderiaceae_C > CALMOI01. The sequence goes on along the minus strand of CALMOI010000477.1, from coordinate 1,193 downwards.
GTGCCTGTCCACTGACCACTGGTCATGCGCGGCAAGTAGGTTTGCTTTTGCGCTTCGGTGCCGTGGGCGTGCAGCGCGGCGTAAGCGCCGTGGGTCAGGCCGGGGTACATCGTCCACGCTTGGTTGGCGGCGTTGAGCATTTCATACAGACACTGGTTGAGCACCAGCGGCAAGCCTTGCCCGCCATAAGCCGGATCGCAACTGAGCGCAGGCCAGCCCCCGGCCACGTACTGCGCGTAAGCGGCTTTGAAGCCGGTGGGCGTGGTGACTTCGTGCGTGACCGGGTCAAGCTGGCAGCCCTCGCGGTCGCCCACGGGGTTGAGCGGCAGTACCACCTCCGCCGCAAACTGGCCCGCCGCTTCGAGTACGGCGTTCAAGGTCTCGGCATCGGCTTCAGCGTAGCGCGGCAGAGCAGCCAAATCTTGGCTGACCTTGAGCACTTCGTGCATCACAAACTGCATGTCGCGCAGCGGCGGGGTGTAGATGGGCATGGTCAGAACTCCTCGGTATCAGAAGGAAAAACTCAAACAGACTGCGGGGCAGCAGCCACGGTTGCCTCGGTGGCGTAGCGCTCTAACAAGTGCTGGAAACCTGTTTGGGCGCGGCCTAAGGATTGCGGGCTTTTCAGAAAACGGGCATCAAAGTGCAGCGCCAAAATCAATGCGTGAATTTCAAACACCACCTGCTGCGGATCGGCATCAGCACGCAAATGGCCTGCTTCTTGGGCCTGCATCACAGCGCGCTGCACGGCAGCCAACCAGGTGTCCATCGACTCGATCAGCGTGTCGCGCACTGCGCCGGGGCGGTCGTCAAACTCCACCGCGCCGCTGATGTAGATGCAGCCCGAGTGAACTTCAACCGACGTGCGCTGCACCCAGCGGTCAAACAGCGCTTGCAAGCGCGGCAGCCCACGCGGCGCGCTCAGCGACGGCGTGAACACCTCGGCCTGAAACCGGGCGTGGTACTCGCGCACAACGGATATCTGCAACTCTTCACGCGAGCCAAAGTGGGCAAACACGCCCGACTTGCTCATGCCCGCCATCTCGGCGACTGCGCCAATGCTCAGGCTTTCCAGCCCAATTTGCGTCGCAAGCCCAAGCGCCACATCCACAATGGCAGCTTTGGTTTGTTGGCCTTTGGGCAACAGGCGGCGAAGGGCAACAACTTCAGGATTCATGGACGATCACATCTCA
>CALMOI010000476.1 GCA_937871735.1 uncultured Comamonadaceae bacterium | reverse complement strand
AAGCTGCCGGTCGACTTCACCAACCGCGTCATCTACTACGTCGGCCCGGTCGACCCGGTGCGCGACGAAGTGGTCGGCCCGGCCGGCCCGACCACCGCCACGCGGATGGACAAGTTCACCCGCATGATGCTGGAGAAGACCGGCCTGATCGCCATGGTCGGCAAGGCCGAACGCGGCCCGGCGGCCATCGAGGCCATCAAGGACAACGCGAGCGCCTACCTGATGGCCGTGGGCGGCAGCGCCTACCTGGTCGCCAAGGCCATCAAGTCGGCCAAGGTGGTCGGTTTTGCCGATCTGGGCATGGAAGCGATCTACGAGTTTGACGTGCAAGACATGCCCGTGACCGTGGCTGTCGATTCCACCGGCACCAGCGTGCATGACACCGGCCCGGCGGAATGGCAAGCCAAGATCGCGACCGGCCAGTTCAAGGGCATTGCCGTCACCGGAGCCTGAGCGCGTTGACCGTGAACCCTGACACCTTGGTACGCCCCATCGGCGTGTTCGACAGCGGTGTCGGGGGCTTGAGCATTTTGCGTGCCCTGCGCGCCGAGCTGCCGCAAGAAGATTGGGTCTATTTTGCTGACAGCGGTCACGCGCCCTACGGGGAGCGTGACGACGCGCATGTGGTGGGGCGCTCGCACGCCATCACGCAGCAGTTGCGCGACGCGCACCACATCAAAGCCTTGGTGATCGCCTGCAACACGGCCACCGCCGCTGCGGTGCAGTTGCTGCGCGCCGAGCACCCCGATTTACCCATCATCGGCGTCGAACCGGCGCTGAAACCTGCCGTAGCCGCCAGTCAAACCCGGCGCATCGGCGTGATGGCGACGCGCGGCACCTTGAGCAGCGCCAAATTTCAGACACTGCTGCAATCACAAAGCTCGCTGGCTGATTTTGTGCTGCAACCCTGCGACGGCTTGGCCGATGCGATTGAACACCAAGACAGCGCCAAAGTCAGCGCACTGTGCGCTCGCTACGTCCACGAACTGGGTCGCTTTGGCACGGCAACTGGGCAAATCGATACGGTGGTGCTGGGCTGCACCCATTACCCATTCGCACAAGAAACGCTGCGCGCCCTGCTTGGGCCACAGGTGCAGTTCCTAGAAACGGGCGAACCTGTGGCAAGGCACACGCATCAATTGCTGAAAACTCGGGCCATTGCGCTGCAAAACGCCGACCACAAGGCGAGTTTGACGCTGCTCAGCAGCGGCTCAACGGCCATGTTGGAAGCGGCCGCAGCACGTTGGCTACCCACCCAAGGACAAGATCAAGCCTGAGCTGAAGCAGTCCACAGGCGTGTGCCGCCGTGGTCTAGGTGCGTGAGGTACAGGCGCACATCGAACTCCAACTGGTGGTAATCCGGCTCCATGTGGGTGCAAAGTTGGTAGAACGCCTTGTCATGCTGGCGCTCTTTCAGGTGCGCCAGCTCGTGCACAGCAATCATGCGCAAGAACTCGGGCGGCGAGTCTTTGAACAGCGTGGCTATGCGGATTTCGTGGCTGGATTTCAAGCGCTGCCCTTGCACGCGGGCATACGTGGTGTGCAAACCCAAAGCATGTTGAATCACGTGGATTTTGCTGTCGAACAGCACGCGATCTACAGCGGGTGCGTTGCGCAGGAACTCTGACTTGAGCTCACCAACATACTGGTACAGCGCCCGATCACTGCGCACCGCGTGGGCTGCGGGGTATCTGCGTTGCAAGCTGTCGGCCAAACCCTGCGCGCTGAGCAAGCGCTGCACTTGGGCTTGCAAGTCAGCCGGATAAGCTCGCAGGTACTTGAGCTCGGTCAGCACAGCCTGTCAGTGCAAATGGCGTGGGCGGCGGCCACCACCACTGCCA
>CALMOI010000475.1 GCA_937871735.1 uncultured Comamonadaceae bacterium | reverse complement strand
TATCTGCCTTCAGGCTCCAGCGTTCGACAAGTCTTGCGCGCAGAGTAGAGAAATTAAGAGAGGTATTTGAAATGATCATGCTGTATTCTTCTTTAAATAAATTTACCCCAATGTTTTTAGGGGCAAGCTGTGATGAAAAATTAACAACGGCGCTCTTTTTTGAGTCTGGAATCGGTGGGCGCTGGCCCTATGATTGCGGCCATTCCTCACGTTCAGTCCAGGTTACAGATGATTCCTTCCCCAGAATCCACCGTCGATGCTACCCAAGTGTTGCGTCGTTTCCGCGTGGTTTTCAACGCAGTACGCAGCCATTTTCAGCAAGTCGAGCAGCAAGCGGGCTTGGGCGGGGCGCAGGTGTGGGCGTTGAGCGTGATCCGCGAGCGGCCCGGCGTCGGCATGGGCGAGATTGCCAAGGCGATGGACATTCACCAATCCACCGCCAGCAACTTGATCAAGACCTTGGTGCGCCGCGAGTTGATTGTCATGACGCGCCATCCTGCCGACCGGCGCAATGCGCAACTGAGCATTGCGCCCGCAGGTCAAGCGGTGCTGGCCAAAGTGCCCGGCCCGTTCGAGGGCGTGCTGCCACAAGCGCTGGCCAGCTTGCCTGCCGAGACTTTGCAGCGGCTCGACCAAGATCTGGACGAGCTGGTGCGTGTGCTCAAAGCCGACGAGGGCGCGGGCAGCATTCCGCTGGCGCAGCTTTGACCCGCGCCAGCGCGCTGGCTGCACCGGGTGAGGTGCGCGCATGAACACCGCCAGCGCCATCGAAATTGCCGCTGCTGCCCTGTTCGGTTTGGCGGTGTTGCACACCTTTGCTTCCAGCTTGTTTGAGCGCCTGGCGCACACCCAGCCGCGCCATGCTGGTCTGTGGCATTTGCTGGGCGAGGTCGAAGTGGTGTTTGGTGTCTGGGCGCTGGCGCTGATGCTGCTGTGGGCGGCGCTTGAAGGCTCAGCCCCGGCGCTGCATTACATCGACAACAGCAACTTCACCGAACCGCTGTTCGTCTTTGCCATCATGGTGGTGGCCGCGACCCGGCCTGTGCTGGTGCTGGCGCAGAACGCTGCGGTGGGTTTGGCGCGCCGCTTGCCGTTGCCGCAGGGCATGGCGCTGTACGGCGTGGTGCTGATGCTGGTGCCGCTGCTGGGCTCGTTCATCACCGAACCGGCGGCCATGACGCTGGCGGCGCTGCTGCTGCGCGACACCGTGCTGGCCCAACCCGTGTCCAACCGGCTCAAGTACGCCACGCTGGGCGTGCTGTTTGTCAACGTCTCCATCGGCGGCACGCTCACGCCGTTTGCCGCGCCGCCGGTGCTGATGGTGGCCGGGGTTTGGGGCTGGGACATGAGCTTCATGCAGCACCACTTTGGCTGGAAGGCCGCGCTGGCCGTGGCCGTCAATGCACTGGGGGCGATGCTGGTGTTTCGCCGCGAGTTGGGTGCTTTGCCATCAGCCCCCGACGATACGCCCGAGGGGCAAAACATGCATTGGGTGGTGACTGGTGTTCACATGGCGTTTTTGGTCGGCGTGGTGCTGTTCGCGCATCACCCGGCGGTGTTCATGGGCTTGCTGCTGTTCTTCTTGGGCTACACCACGGCCTACCCGCGCTACCAGTCGCCGCTGATCTTGCGCGAGGCGCTGCTGGTGGCCTTCTTTCTGGCGGGGCTGGTGGTGCTGGGTGGCTTGCAGGCGTGGTGGCTCAAGCCGATCTTGCTGTCGCTCGATGAATCCCAAGTCTTCTGGGGCGTGGCGCTGTTGACGGCCTTCACCGACAACGCCGCGCTGACCTACCTCGGCTCGCTGGTGCCAGGGCTGAGCCAGCCGTTCCAAATCGCCTTGGTCGCTGGCGCGGTGACAGGCGGCGGCTTGACGGTGATTGCCAACGCGCCCAATCCGGCGGGCGTGGCCTTGCTGCGCTGCCGCTTTGACGACGAAACCATCGCCCCGCTCGGGCTGTTGTTGGGTGCGCTACCGCCCACGCTGGTGGCGGCGCTGGCGTTTCGTTGCCTGTGAGCTTGCCCTCGATCCAGTTCGTCACCAGGGCTGTGCTGGGTAGCGCAGGATTTATTGTGCGTGATCGATAAGGCTGCCGAAACATTGCTCAGGCCCATCCACGATAGTGGGACGCGCCTCCTTATTTCAGTGCTGATGGCTGTGGTGGACATCCGGCACATGGGGGTGGCGGTGTTGCACAGGCAAGTGCGTGTGTTCGTGGCTGTGGGGGCCGGTGGGCATGGGGTGGTGTGCATGGTTGTGGTGCCCGTCGTCGTGGCGATGGGCGTGCTGGTGCGTCAGCGCCTCGTGCTGGTGTTCGTGGGCATGGGATTCGGCCAAGTGCAATACCACGCCGATCAGCATCAAGCCCGATCCCAGCAGCATCAGCTGGCCCCAGGCCCGATCACCCATGCCAATGGCTAACGCCGCCCCGATGAACGGGGCAAACGCAAACACCGAGCCGGTGCGTGCAGCACCAAAGGCCCGCTGTGCCAGCAGGTACAGCCGCAGGCTCAGGCCATAGCCGAGCGCACCCACCAAGAGCAAGCTCAGGGCGGCTGTCCAGGTCGGCAAAGGTTCGGCCAGCCAGAGCGCGATGAGGCCCGAGCCGCTGGCTCCCAGCGCCGACTTGACCAAGACCACCTGCGCCGGGTCGCGCTCGGCCAGGGCGCGTGACAGCGTGTTGTCCAGACCCCAGGCAGCGGTGGCCAGGGCAACCGCCAGCAGACCCCAGCCCGATGGCGAGCCCGCACGGCCCTGATCCAGCACCAGGCAGGCACCACCGGCCAGCAACAGCAGCATGGCGGTGAGCACGCGGCGATCCATGCTTTCGTGGTACAGCCGCCAAGCCAGCACGGCGGTGAACAGGGCTTCAAGACTGAGCATGAGCGCGGCACTGGTGCCACTGGTGTGCTGCAAGCCCCAAGCCAGGGCCACAGGCCCGACTACTGCACCGACCAAGGCCATGATGAGCAATCGCCCGGCATCTTGGCGCTGCAAGCGGGCCTCGCGTTCTACGGGTTGGCGCAGCCATGCCCCCAGCACGGCTGCGCCTGCGTAGAGCAAGGCCGCTGTAGAAAAGGCACCCAGCTGTGTCCCGAAATGCTGGACTAGCGGCGTGCTGATGCCAAACAGCACCGCCGCCGCCAAGGCCAGTCCGCCGCCTTGCAGCGCTGGGC
>CALMOI010000474.1 GCA_937871735.1 uncultured Comamonadaceae bacterium | reverse complement strand
GAAGATTTTTTTGCAGCCATCCAACGGGACGACCCGCAAAGCCTGTCGGCCTTGCTCCGCCGAGGATTTGACCCGAATACGCTGGATGCCAAAGGCCAAAGTGGCTTGTTTCTGGCGCTGCGCGATCCGTCCCCCAAGGTAGTCGACGTGCTGCTCAAGACACCCAAAATCAAGGTGGAAACACGCACCCCGCAAGACGAAAGCCCGCTGATGATGGCGGCCATGCGTGGTGAACTGAAGCTGGCTGCTGCGCACATCGACAAGGACGCCGACGTCAACAAAACAGGCTGGACCCCGTTGCATTACGCCGCCAGCAGTACCCAAGGCGACCAACTCGGCGTAGCCAAGCTGCTGCTGGAGAATGCCGCCTATATCGACGCGGCATCACCCAACGGCAGCACGCCGCTGATGATGGCCGCGATGTACGGCAACACGTCCACACTCAAACTGCTGCTGGACGAAGGCGCCGACCCCACGCTCAAGAACCAACTGGGCCTCACCGCCGTAGACTTCGCCCAACGCGCCGACCGCAAAGAGATGGTTGAACTCATCGGTGCCGCCATCCGGGCGCGGCAGCCCAAAGGCAAGTGGTGAGTCCAGTTCAGCAGCTGAGGGGACATTAAGGTCGTTGGGGCGGTTTTTGCGCCGTCTCAGCACCTCACTGTCTACTTTATACAATGTATAACCTGACATAATCATCGCGCCCCGTAATAATCTTCATGTCCAAGCAAAAAAAGGGCGGTTTTAATCAGTGCGCGCATTATCAACCTCCCGCGTTGTTTTGCCATCTTCCTGCTTTCCAATAATGGATGCACCCCGCCCATTTTCAGGGGGCACATACTCAGACCGAGCGGTAACCATGGGGCTCTGCCCCATACCCCGCAGCTGCACCGCGGGACTGTCAGTTGTGGATACTTTGGGATGCATCTTTGGCGCAGACGAACGCGGCCAGTCAATACGATCAACATTGCGCAGCAGCCAGCTGGCCGAGTAGCCGGTGGCGATGTGCGGGTCGAA
>CALMOI010000473.1 GCA_937871735.1 uncultured Comamonadaceae bacterium | reverse complement strand
GTTCTTGCCGGGCCAAGTGGCGTCGCCGATGTTTTGCTGGTAGGCGGTCACGCCCCGGCCAAAGTCGGGATCGACGCCGGTTTCAGCATAGGCGTTGATTTGGGCGACGCTCTGCTTCAAACCCGTGGCGCTGATGCCCAGCTTTTGCGCCAGTTCGTCCAGCGTGCGGCCCTCGGTCAGGTAGCCGTCGGCCAAGAAGGGGGCCAGCCCCTTGCCGCCGGGATGCACCATGCCGATGCCGTATTGGCGCAGGGCGCGGGCATCGCAAACCAAATAGGCGGGGATGCTGGGCGTGGTGCGGTGGGCCTCTTGCATGGCGAGGCCGAACAGGTGGTAGGACGTGCTTTCGTTGACAAAGCGTTGGCCCGCTTGGTTCACGGTCAACATGCCGGGCTTGGCGCGATCCATCACAAAGTGCGGGAACACGGCTTGCGTGCCGTCGGGGCGTTTGCGCAGCGAGACGGGTGCCCAAAAGGCGTTGCTCAGGCCGCCAGTGGCGTAGTGCGCGCCCAGGCCGTGGGCCAGTTCGTGCGCCGCGCCGGTGTGGCCGGGGGCGGCGGGGCACCAAGCGGGGTCGATGCCGGGCAGCATTTGCTGGCGCAGCTTAGGATTGCGGTTGAAGCCGCCGCTGGACAAGATCACCCCGCCCGCCACGCGCACGCTGCGGCGCTGGCCGTTTTGCTTCAGGGTGACGGCGTTGACCGCGCCATCCGCCCCGCGCTCAATTTGCTCCAGCGAGGTCTGCATCAGCAGCGACACGTTTTTATGCTGCGCCAGCGAGTACATCAGCCGGGCGATGAGCGCATTACCCATCACCAGCCGGGTGCCGCGTGGGTAGGTCAGGCGGTCGCTGGCGTGGCGCAGCACGATGCCCAGCGAGTGTTTGAACGAGGCCATGCGCTTGGTCATGGCCAGCAGGTGGTTGATGTCGGTGCGGTCAACCATCATGCCGCCCAGCACGGTGAATTCGGGGATGGGCGGGCGCAGCAGCGCAAACAGCTCGCCCAGCAAGCGGCCATCAAACGGCAGCGGCTCCAACGCCCGGCCATTCAGGGTAGAGCCGCCCAAGTCGGAGATGTAGTCCGGGTGCTTGGGGCAGGGGCGGTAATGCACGTCGGTGTGCGCTTCCAGCTTCTGCACCGCGTCAAAGCCGTGGCGCAAAAAGGCATCGCGCAGCGTGCGCGGCGTGCGGTCGCCGATGGCGTTGTCCAGGTAGCGGGCGGCGTCTTGCAGGGTGTCGCTGGGGTTGACTTTGGGCGCGTGCTGCGTGCCAGGCACCCAAGTCGTCCCGGCTGACAGCGCGGTGGTGCCGCCCACATATTGGGTGTGTTCCACGATCAGCACGCGCGCGCCGTCCAACGCGGCAAACAGCGCCGCCGACAGGCCCGCGCCACCGGCACCGATCACCACCACGTCAAACGGCTGGTCGGCGTTCAGGGTCTGGAGTTGGACTTGCATCTCACTCGCCCAGCAAGAAAGTGACCATCAAATCGCGCACTTTGCCGAACATGTCCGCGCCGGTTTGCGTGGTGCAGCCCAAGGCGCGGGCGGCGGCAATCATGGGCGTGATGGCGGGCGCGGTGATCACGCAGCCCACGTGCATGTGCGGCGTGAACTTGCTGGCGTCCATCGGCATCGGGTCGGTGTCTTTCATGCCGATGGGCGTGGCGTTCAGCGCGATGTCAAACCCCGTGGGGTCTGCCGTGCCAGCGCGCACCGGCACGCCTTGCAGGCCGTTCAAGCGCTCAACCAGGGTGGCTAGGCGCGTGGCGCTTTCGTCGTAAATCACCAATTCGCTCACGCCCGCCATCACCAGCGAATGCGCAATGGCCGAACCCGCGCCGCCCGCGCCCACCAGCAAGGCGCGCTTGCCTGCGGGGTTGCAGCCGCGCTCGCGCATGGCTTCGACGTAGCCCAAGCCATCAAACATATCGCCGTGCCAGCGGCCATCGGCGTTGCGGCGCATGACGTTGGCGGTCTGCAAAAAGCGGGCGCGGTCGCTGGCCGTGGCGCACAAACCATA
>CALMOI010000472.1 GCA_937871735.1 uncultured Comamonadaceae bacterium | reverse complement strand
TGCTGCCAGCGGCCCGAATGGCAGTTCGACAGCGCGCTGGGACAGCGCAAACTGCTGGCGCAACTGCACGCTGCCAGCCTGAGTTCTTGGGGCGCAGATGAACTGCCGCAAGCTCACGCCGCCGCCGCCGCGCTGCTGGCTTATGCCGAACACACCCAAGGCCGCGCCCTGCCCCACGTGCAGCATCTGCATGTGCAGCGCGGCGACGCACTCATCGCGCTGCCGCAAACCACGCGCCGCAATTTGGAGCTGGTGCAAACCCTGCGCGGCGAAGATTCGCCCACGCTGTTTTCGCTGCTCGACACCTGCATGACCGGCATGGGCAGCCGCACCTTGAAACGCTGGCTGCTGGAACCCGAACGCGAGCGCCACACCGCCAGCGCCCGCTTGGCCGCGCTGACCACACTGCGCGGCGAACTGGGCAGCGGGCCGTGGCAGGCGCTGCGCGGCCAGCTCAAAGGCAGCAGCGATGTGGAACGCATCACTGCCCGCATCGCGCTGCGCCAAGTGCGCCCGCGTGAACTCGTCGCCCTGCGCCTGACGCTGGACAAAACCGCCCACTTGCCTGACTGCGCCCCGGCGCTGGCCGCCCAGTTGGCGCAGCAACCCGGCACGCTGCTGCGCGAGTTGTTCAGCCAATTGATTCCGCCGCCCGAAGCCATGTCGCTGCTGGCCCGCGCCCTGCTGGACGAACCCGCTGCGCTGATCCGCGACGGCGGCGTGATCGCCAACGGCCTGGACGCCGAGCTGGACGAGCTGCGCGCCATTCAAACCAATTGCGACGACTTCTTGCTGGCCCTCGAAACCCGCGAAAAGGCGCGCACCGGCATCGCCAATTTGCGCGTGCAGTACAACAAAGTCCACGGCTTCTACATCGAAGTCACGCAAGGCCAGCTCGACAAAGTCCCGCACGACTACCGCCGCCGCCAAACCCTGAAAAACGCCGAACGCTACATCACCCCCGAGCTGAAAGCGTTTGAAGACAAAGCCCTGTCCGCCCAAGAGCGCGCCTTGGCCCGCGAGAAATGGCTGTACGAACAACTGCTCGACCAACTGCAAGCCCACATTGCAGCGCTGACGCAACTGGCGCGCGCGCTGGCCGCGCTGGACGTGCTGTGCGCGCTGGCCGAACGCTCGCTGACCTTGAACTGGTGCGCACCTGAATTCAGCAAAACGCCGGGCATCGACATTCGCGCCGGTCGCCACCCGGTGGTGGAAGCGCGGTTGGCCGAAACCTCGGGCGGCAGCTTCATCGCCAACGACACGGTGCTTGGGCCCAAGCAGCGTATGCAAGTCATCACCGGGCCGAATATGGGCGGTAAATCGACCTACATGCGGCAAGTCGCCATCGTCGTGCTGTTGGCCAGCATGGGCAGCTACGTGCCCGCCGCCAGTTGCCGCTTGGGGCCGGTGGATGCGATTCACACCCGCATCGGCGCAGCCGACGACTTGGCCAATGCCCAATCCACCTTCATGCTGGAGATGACCGAGGCCGCGCAAATTTTGCACAGCGCCACCGCACACAGCCTGGTGCTGATGGACGAAATTGGTCGTGGCACCAGCACCTTTGACGGCTTGGCCTTGGCCAGCGGCATTGCCGCGCACCTGCACGACAAAACGCAGGCGTACACGCTGTTCGCCACCCACTACTTTGAGCTGACCGAGTTCCCGGCCCAGCACCGTGCGGCGGTGAACGTGCACGTCAGCGCCATCGAATCAGGCAGCGACATTGTGTTTTTGCACGAAATTCAAAGCGGCCCGGCCAGCCGCAGCTACGGCATTCAAGTGGCGCGACTGGCGGGTATGCCCAGCGGCGTGCTGCACCATGCCCGCCACACCTTGGCCGCTTTGGAAGCCGGGGCCACAGGCAGCCAAGCGCAGGTCGATTTGTTCGCCCCGCCGCCCGAAGCCCCCATCACCACCGCCAGCGCGCTGCAAACGCGGCTGGCCGCCATCGACCCCGACAGCCTCAGCCCCCGCGAGGCGCTGGACATTCTTTACTCTCTTAAAAAACTGCCCACATGACTTACTGCGTCGCCATCAAATTGAACGCCGGACTGGTGTTCCTCTCCGACTCCCGCACCAATGCCGGACTCGATCAGATCAGCACTTTCCGCAAAATGATCGTGTACGAAAAGCCGGGCGACCGCTTCATGTGCTTGCTGTCAGCGGGTAACTTGAGCATCTCGCAATCGGTGCGCGAAATTTTGCAGGTCGAGCAAATCAAGAACAGCGAAGGCGGCGAACCGATCACGATCTGGAACGCCAAGAGCATGTTCGACGCTGCTCGCGTGCTGGGCGCTGCCGTGCGCCACGTGCATGAGCGCGATGCCGCGTCGCTGCACGCAGCGGGCGTGGATTTCAACGTGTCGCTGATTTTTGGCGGGCAAATCAACGGTGAAGGCATGCGCTTGTTCCAGGTCTATTCCGCTGGCAACTTCATTGAAGCAACGCCGGAAACGCCCTATTTCCAAGTCGGCGAATCGAAGTACGGCAAGCCGGTGCTCGACCGCGTCATCACTCCCGACACCCCGCTGGACGAGGCCGCCAAGTGCGCGCTGGTGTCGATGGATTCAACGCTGAAGTCGAACCTGTCAGTGGGTCTGCCGCTGGACATGGTGGTCTACCAAGCTGACACGCTGGAAACCGACCGCGTGATGTGCATCGACGAACAAAACCCCTACTTCCAGATGCTGCACAACAACTGGGGGCTCAAACTGCGCGAAGTGTTCGACAGCATCGAAGACCCGACTTGGGACGGCAGCGCCACCAGCGTCCCGCTGATGGCAACCACCCGCCGCAATCAGGTGCTGCGCAAGATCTCGAATCCGAACGAGCGCCTGATCTGACGCTGACGGGTGCCCGCGCTATTCACCGCATTGCGCTCGGTCAATAGCGTGGATCACAGGCTCAAGGTGTGAGCCAAGTCAGGCCGTTGTCGCGCCAGATGGCGGCCAAGGTGCCATCGTCTTGCATGGTTTTCATGGCCTGCGCCATCGCCTTGGCCAGTTCGGGTTGGCCGGATTTGATGGCCATGCCGATCACCCAACCGTTGGCGGGTGTGCCGGGCAGATCGGCGGTTTCCATCACGTAGCTGGCGCGGTCGGCCTCGCCTTTGATGGCGGTTTCGGCCTGCGCTTGGGTGACGTAGGCCACGGGCCATTTGCCCGTGACCACGCCCCGCGCGGCTTCCAAGCCGGTGGTGCTCATGTGGACTTGAGCGCGGAAACGACCGCCGCCGTAACCCAGCAACGCACCCGCCGCAGCGGTGCCGGTTTCAGCACCCAAGGCCAAGCCGTCGAGTGCCAAGGTGCGCAAGTCGTCACGCGAGGGCGTGCCGTGGCTCAACAACACCAGCCGCTGGCGGTAGTACGGCAACAAAAATTCAGCTTGCCGGGTTTCGCTGATCAGGTGACGGTCAATGGGCGCTTGCATCAGCACGTCGGCGGGGCCGTAACCGAGGTAATGGCCTTTCCAGACCATGTTGCGCAGGTCGTCGCCCATGTTCTCGCCTGCTTCAAAGGGCAACCATTGCACACCCAGCTTCATGCGCTCCGCCAAGGCTTTGGCCAAAGCAGCGTCTACCCCGGTCACGCCGCCTTGGGCGCTGGCATCGGAGAACGGCAAATTAGCGCGGTACAGCGCCACTTTCAGGCTGCCGCGTTCGCGGATGTCTGAGAACTCAGCTTGGGCCAAGCTGGGGCCGAAGGCCAGGCTCAAGCCTGCCAAACCGCCCAGCAGCAGTTTGCGCCGGGTGGGTGAAGTCGAGGGGTTGCGGGGCATGAAGTCTCCTGGGTGTTGTGATGCTTGTTTTATTTTTACAGGGTATCAGCGCGGATCTCAGGGGGCGCGGCGCGATTCCAAGTAGGTCTTGATCGACCAAATGGCTTCTTGCGACAGTGTGCCTTCAAAGGGAGGCATGTAGACGCGGCCATCACGCACGCGGCCATGACGCACGGTGGCGGCAAAGTAGTCTTGAATTTCAGCAAAGCAAGCCTTCTTCTTGGCAGCATCAGCCATTTCGAGGCAGTCGGCATCGAGCTTGCGCAAATCTGGAGCAATACCGCCAGAGATCGCTTCCAGACCGTGGCAACGGGCGCAGTTTTGGTTGAAACCCGAAGTGCCGATGCGCAGGGCTTCAGCGTGAGCCGGGCCTTCAGAGTAAGGGTTGACCTCCAGCCACTTGTCGCCCAGTTGCGGCAGGGTGTGGGTATCAATGGCTTGCGGCACCACATCGCCGTGGGCTTGGGCCAGCAAAGGCACAGCCAGCGCCACGGCAGCAATCAGCTTGTGCAAGGAGGAAACGAAAGTCTGGGACATAAGGCACCTGTTGTTGGTAGTTGACACACCCGAGCCCTACCGCAAGTGCCATGCCGGGCCCACCTGTCCCGATTTACCCTCGCTGCTGGCCGCAATATTGCTCTAACTGTGTCAAACGACTTAATATGTGAGCCAAAAATGAGCAATGCGTCAGGATCCGCCCCCGGGAATGTCAACCTCACCGCCCTGCCGACAGAGTGGCTATCAGAGCCCGTCGATGAGCATTTGCAATTGCCAGATTGGCTGGCCGATGACGATGGCATTCCGCCCCAAGAACAACATGCGCAGCGCGAGCTAGGAGACAACAAGATGATGATGGCCCCACCCCCTGTCAACCACGCCCTCGGTGGGCACGCCCCTTGGCAACGAGCCCCCCTTTCATCCGCTGAACACCAAGAGCTGCTGCAAGCGTCTTGGCAGCGCTCACGGCTGGCGGGTTTGTCGCCCGACATGGCCCCCGACTTCACCGGAGCCAGTGCCGCCCACGTCAAAAATCTGCTGGATGAATGCCGGCAACTGGGCAACTTGGCCTACCCCGTGCTGCAAGCGCTGTACGAGCAAATCGCCAACACCCACAGCGTGGTGGTGCTGACCGACGGCGCAGGCCGCATCTTGCATTCGCTGGGTGATGACACCTTCCTCGATCAAGCTGAAAAAGTCGCCATCAAACCCGGTGTGGACTGGTCTGAAGCCGCCAAGGGCACCAACGCCATCGGCACGTCAATTGCGCTGGGCTTGCCGCTGACCATTCATGCCGACCAGCACTACCTCAAAGCCAACAGCTGCTTGACCTGCTCCAGCACACCCATTTTCAATCCACAAGGCAACGTGGTCGGGGTGCTGGATGTGACCGGTGACGCACGCGGCTATCACCGTCACACGATGGCGCTGGCCCGCATGTCGGCGCAGATCATCGAGAACCAAATTTTTTCTGAAACCTACCAAGACACGATTCGGCTGCACTTT
>CALMOI010000471.1 GCA_937871735.1 uncultured Comamonadaceae bacterium | reverse complement strand
GCCTGCGCTGCGTCGAAGGCTGGTCGATGGTCATCCCCTGGGTGGGCTACTCGCTGGCCGAGCTGATCCGCCGGGTGGAGCCGCTGGGCAGCGCCAAGTACGTCGAATTCGTCAGCCAAGCCGACCCCAAGACCATGCCCTTCGTCGGCTCGCGCATCCTGGACTGGCCTTACGTTGAAGGGCTGCGGCTGGACGAAGCCATGCACCCGCTGACACTGCTCACCTTTGGCATGTACGGCGAAATCCTGCCCAACCAGAACGGCGCACCCGTGCGGCTGGTGGTGCCGTGGAAGTACGGCTTTAAAAGCGGCAAGAGCATCGTCAAGATCCGCTTCACCGACCGCGAGCCGCGCACCGCTTGGAACAAGGCCGCGCAGAACGAATACGGCTTCTATTCCAACGTCAACCCCAACGTCGATCACCCGCGCTGGAGCCAAGCCAGCGAACGCCGCATTGGCGAAGACGGTTTGTTCGCCAAAAAGCGCAAAACGCTGATGTTCAACGGCTACGAGGCGCAGGTCGGCCAGCTTTACGCGGGCATGGACTTGAAGAAGTTTTACTGATCATGGCCGCGAACATGGCTTCTACGGCAGGCGCAGCCAGCCCGGCGCGTGCGCGCAGTCTGTGGCTGCATCCGGCAGCCAAACCCGTGTTGTTTGTGCTGGGGCTGCTGCCGTTTGCCGTGTTGGTCGGCGGCGCGGCCAGCAACCAACTCGGGGCCAATCCCGCCGAGTACCTGATCCGCGCCACGGGCGATTGGACGCTGCGCTTTGTGTGCCTGACGCTGGCCATCACCCCGTTGCGCGTGGGCTTGGGCGTGCCCGCGTTGGCGCGGTTTCGGCGCATGGTGGGGTTGTTTGTCTACTTCTACGTCGTGCTGCATCTGCTGAGTTACAGCGGCTTCGACATGGGCTTTGAGTTGGCTGACATCGCCAAAGACATTGCCAAGCGCCCGTTCATCTTGGTCGGCTTTGCGGGCTGGGTGCTGCTGACGCTGCTGGCGGCCACCTCGTTCAACCGGGCTATTCGCACGCTGGGCGCGGCGCGATGGCAGATGCTGCACAAGGCGGTGTATGCGATTGCGGGCTTGGGTGTGCTGCACTTTTTTTGGATGCGGGCGGGCAAGCACAACTTTGCCGAAGTGGCGTTGTACGCCGCCATCCTTGGCGCGCTGCTGGGCTGGCGTGTGTGGCGTTGGGCGCAGAAAAAAGCCCAGACCCGTTGAGCGGATCTGGGCGCTGCAATCGC
>CALMOI010000470.1 GCA_937871735.1 uncultured Comamonadaceae bacterium | reverse complement strand
CCAGAAGATTTCAAAAAACAGACAACAGGAACAGGAAACAAAATCTACAGCGAGCTATCAAAAGGAATTCACCCTGAATTTTTCGTGAGGAGAGAAGTTAAATTTGATGAATCCACACTTGCCACAGCACTAGAGAATTCAATAAAATGGGTTACCACCCTCGCCCTCATCTCACATTTCGCATCCGGAATCAGGATAGACCTATCCCGAGAAGATGCATTTAATAAATTTATCGAAGTAGAGAGAATTATCAATGGACAACAATAAAATCGAAGACGAAGGCCAACTGGTATTGGCTGCCGAAGAATGCTCAGATGAATTATTTTCTTTAATCCATAAATTCTCCAGCTTTGAAGAAAGGATTATAAGATCCCTGGTGGCTCACGGGCCAGTCCTTCTTCGAGGTGGAAGAGGAAGCGGGAAAAGTACCCTAATGAGAGAAGCCGCAAACCAGATAAAATCATCAGAATCAAATATATTCGGAATCTACCTAAGCCTTAGATACCTTCCTCTACTTCGAGAATCCGGCTCCGCATACGAGCGATTTCTTGTTGATTTGATTTGTGATGCCATTGCAGTAGAGCTAGATACGACCGGACTTACCGACCACACCTTTCCAAGAGTTGATCATGGCGGGGAGCTCCAGCGCGCGCTTTCCGCATTAGCACTAAGACTGGGCCGACGAATAGTAATATTATTCGATGACGCAGCTCATCTAGGTCGAGAAAATTCCTCATCCGAGTTCTTTGACATATTTAGAACCATTTCTAGCCGAAGCGTCTCCTGTAAAGCAGCAATCTATCCAGGAGTTACGAATTTTGGGAAGAGGTTTGATGTTTTTAATGATGCAACGGTGATAGATGTTTCAAGAGATGAAACATCTCATGAATTCCCTAAATTTTTCTTGGATGTGTTAAGCGCAAGATATGCAAATCTCCCAGAAAAATTCGTTGGGACACTAAAAGTATCAGATGTGTCTGCATTCTTGGGGCGCGCAGTACTTGGAAACATGCGAGCATTTGTCTTTGCCTGCAATCGACTGAATTCAATTCCTGACGGGATCGGCATGCCAGAATTAACCAAATGTCTTATTGATTTATGTGCAGAGTACTTCTGGCCGCTACTTGAAGAAGTTCAACCAAAACTTGGGCGATACGAGCCACTCGTAGAACCAAGCAAAATGCTGGCCTCAATAATATTCGAGGCGTGTTCTGAAAGCAAAAATCCATCCATCATTATTCACCGAGATTTCTGCCAACACTTTGCAAAACCTCTGGAAATCCTAGAATATGCTGGATTTATTTCAAAACGAGAGGCTTCACGAGCTCTAAAAAAAGGAGGGCGCGGCCCTCGATATGCTGTTAATATAGCAAACCTCTTGGAAGTATCCTCTGGTGCACGTCTAACACAAGATCTATTTAGGCAATGGCTAGCCACTGATCGCGATAATTTAGCCGAAGTCCAGCGAACCAGCTCTATCTTTAGCGATATAGTCATGCCTCCCTTGCCTGACTATAAGGAGCTTGGCATTCTTGAAAGCCCCATATCTGCGCTCGCCAAGGGGAAAGCATACCCATACGGATTAACACCAAAACGTCTCGAGGTTTTAATATCAGCTGGATATTCAACTGTCGGCCAAGTTGCCGATGCATCAGATGAGGAATTAACTGCTCTACCCTGGATCAAAGATGCCACCCTGCCCCGAATTCGGGCTGTTTTAAGCCAAGCCATCTGGATGTAATTTAGAGTCGATCATTAACCTTATCTTGAGCACAACACATCAAAGAACCCCAAAATGTGCATTACTTCAACCAAGTCGGCATCCTGTTCGGCGCGGTGACGTGGCCGCACGAGCAGGACATTGCGCCCGAAACCCTGCTGGCTGGGTTGGAGCCGCTGGCGCAGGCGATGTAGCCATGCGCAGGGCGCGCCCAACCCACCAAAGGCACCGGGCTGGGCCATGAAATCCCGTAAAACGGCCTCTACGCCCCCATGCTTTTAGCCCTGAAAACGATACATATTTTCGTTAATTACTTTTAGTTAACGAAAATATGTATCACTTTTGGGGCTACAAACGGCCTTGCGTAGAGGCCATTTGGAGCCTTACTCGGCGGGTTTTAGCCGCCATCTGCCCTGCCCGCATCGCAGCAGCCATCGCTTGAGCAACGATAGATATAGTCCTTCAGGCAAAAAAGCTAATATCTATGTCATGCCAAAACGCCCCATCGCCCTGACCTCCCTGCCGCCGCTGGTACAGGCGCAGCTGCGCCAGTTGGGCGAGAACCTGTCCATTGCCCGCAAGCGGCGGCGCGAGTCGATCAAGACTTGGGCGGCGCGCATCGGCGTGTCCGAGCCCACCGTCAGCCGCATGGAAAAAGGCGACCCCAGCGTCGGCATCGGCATCTACGCCACCGCGCTGTGGCTGATCGGGCGGGCGCAGGCGCTGCCCGATCTGGCTGCGCCTGAACACGATCTGGGCGCGCTGGAAGATGCGGTGCGTGCCGCCAAGTTGCGCTCGGTACGCAAGCCGCTGTCGATAGAAGCGCGGCTAGCCGCCAAGTCACCGTCAACACAGACGGCCACACCACCTGACACCCCCTGAGACCAGCCCTATGGAACCCATCCAAGCCTCGGCCCTGCAATCCCTGCTCGCCACTCAACCCGTCGCCGCGCTGGCGACGTTGCACAAGGGCGAGCCTGCGGTGTCGATGGTGCCTTGCGCTTGGCTGCCGCAAGGGCGCGGGGTGGTGATTCATGTCAGCCGACTGGCGACGCACACGGCGGACATGCTGGCGCACGCCGGGGTGGGGCTGATGGTGACGGGCACGTTGGACATGGCCGATTCGCCGCTGGCCTTGCCGCGCCTGAGCGTGCAGGGCGAGGCCCAGCCCTGCCCGTCCGACAGCACCGACTACGCCGAGGCACGCGCGCTGTACTTGGCGCGCTTTCCCGACAGCGAGGCCATGTTTGGCTTTGCGGATTTTTCGCTGTTCATCGTGCGCTTGCGCATGGTGCGTTTTGTGGGCGGGTTTGGCCGGGCGCACTCGCTCACGGCTGAGCAGTTTGCGGCGTTGATGGGCGGGCCGACACCCGCGCCAGCCACAGCAGCGCTGCGCCCATCAGCAGCACCGCCGGAATCGAGCCCCAATTCAGCATGGCCCAACCCTGCGTCGTGACCAGCGCGCCTGAGGCGAAAGAGGTCAGCGCCATCGTCGCAAAAACGCAGAAGTTGATGGCGGCTTGGGCACGGTCTTTTTCTTCGGGGCGGTAGGCGCGCAGTGCCAAGGTGGTGCTGCCGGTGAACAGGAAGTTCCAGCCCACGCCGAGCAAGAACAGCGCGACCAAAAACTGGTTCAAGTCCACGCCCGACAGCGCAATGGCGATGCAGCCCGCGTTCAGCAGCACGCCCACGCCCATCACCGGCAACGGGCCGAATTTTTTGATCAAGTGCCCCGTGAAAAAACCCGGCGCAAACATCCCGATGACGTGCCACTCCAGCACAAAAGCCGCATCGCTGAAGGGGTAGCCGCAGACTTGCATGGCCAGCGGCGTGGCGGCCATCAGCAAGTTCATGATGCCGTAGCACAGCGCGGCGCTCAACGCGGCGACGATGAAAATGGGCTGGCGCATGATCTCGCCAAGCGGTCGGCCTGTGCTGGCCCCGGCGGCGCGCACGGGCACGGGCGGAAACTGCACCAGCGCCATCAGCACGAGCGACAGCAGCGCAATCACCGCCAGCGTGAGGTAAGCGCCGACAAAGGGCGCGCTCATCAAGCCTTTGGTGTAAGCGGCCAAATTTGGCCCCAGCACCGCGCCAATCAAGCCGCCCGCCATCACCAGCGACACAGCTTGTTCACGAAACGCAGGCGCGGCCAGTTCAGCGGCGGCAAAGCGGTACAACTGACCGTTGGCGCTGTAGTAGCCCGCGACCACGGTGGCCGCTATCAGCAGCCAAAAATTGTGCGCGACCACCGCATAAGCGCACAGCAGCGCCGAAGCCAGCGCCACCAGCAGTCCAATCAAAAATGAAGCGCGTCGGCCCCAGCGCGCTTGGGTTTGCGCCACCAAGCTGGTGGACAACGCACCGCCCACCACGTAGCCCATGACGGGCAAAGTCGCCATCCAGCCCAGCGGGGCCAAGCTCAGGCCGACCAAGCCGTTGATGGCGATCAGGACGACGTTGTTGGTCAGGAACAAGCCCTGACACACGGTCAACAAAAGGAGGTTGCGATTCATGAACCGTGCGTCAAGGCGTGGGGATCAACCCCGGTTCAGCAAACCGCCCAGCGCGCCGAGCACGTCACCGGCAGGGGCGTTGCCCGCTTGCGCGCCGCCCATCAGGCCGTTGACCAAGCTGGGCAACATGGGGGCCAGTTGGCTGGTCAGCACGTCAGCGTCCAGGCCGACTTGTGCGGCCAAGTTGCGCACCACGTCGCTGCCCAACACTTGGGTGATTTGCTCGGGGGTGATGGCGGCTTGCGGGCCGTTGCCCAGCCACGAGGCCAGCATGTCGCCCAAACCGGCTTGCTGGAATTTGGCAATCAGGCCGGACACGCCGCCCAAGGGGCCGTCATCGGCCAGCAGTTGCGAGGCCAGCGGCAACAGCGCAGCCAGTCCGCCGCCGCCTTGGCTTTGGCCCAGTGCGCCCAGCAAGCTGCCCAAATCGGCAGCGCCTGCTTGGCCCGGTGCAGCCGCACCGTTCAACACCGAACCCAAAACTGAATCAAACAAACCCATGATGCTTCCTTTGTGAAATGAAAAATAGCGAGCTTAGCGGCGGGCTCAATCCCGCAGCGTCAGTGCGCCCAGCACGGCCAGCGGGGCGGTTTCGGCGCGCAGCACGCGCGGGCCCAGGGTGACGGGGGCGAATCCGGCAGCCAGGGCGGCGGCTTCTTCCGCCGGGGTCAGGCCACCTTCGGGGCCGGAGAGCAGCGTCACCGCCGCGCCGGGGGCCAGTTCGGCAGCGCGGGCGGCCAGCGGTTGGGCGGCTGGGTGCAGCGACAGCACCCAGCGGGCGTGGTCGGCGGTAGCGGGATGGTCAGCCAGCCAATCGACCAAGCTGGCCGCGTCGTGCAGCACGGTGACGCGGTTGCGGCCCGATTGCTCGCTGGCGGCCACGGCCACGCCGCGCCAGTGGGCCAGCTTTTTGTCGGCGCGCTCGCCTTTGAGTTTGAGCACGCTGCGTTCGGCCAACAGCGGGGTCAGGCTGGCTGCGCCCAGTTCGGTGGCTTTTTCGACCAGCCAGTCCATGCGCTCGTTGGCGGTGATGCCCGCCAGCAGGTGGATGGGGCGCGGCGCTTCGCGTTCGATGGGGTGG
Source organism: uncultured Comamonadaceae bacterium (assembly GCA_937871735.1). Taxonomy (GTDB): domain Bacteria; phylum Pseudomonadota; class Gammaproteobacteria; order Burkholderiales; family Burkholderiaceae_C; genus CALMOI01. The sequence goes on along the minus strand of CALMOI010000470.1, from coordinate 406 downwards.
TGCGCGCCGACTTCGACCCACACGTCGGAGCGGCCCATGCGGGTGATGGTGGCCTCGAACTCGCCGCCCGCCGGGTTGCTGGCGGCATCACCGCCGTGGAACAGGGTGACGGTCTGGCCGGGCTGCATCCGCAGCACCTGCACATGGCGGGCTGCGCCGGGCGGCAGTTCAAGGGTGGCACCGCTGGCGAGCGGCACGGGGCAATGGAAGCGGGGCATGGCGTGCTGACCGATCACATCCGGCCAAAGGCGTAGCCGCTGGCGGCTTGCAGGCCTTCGATTTCGTCCAGCCACTTGAGCAGGGGGCCGAGTTGTCGGTAACGGTGCGCCGTGCTGCGGATGTAGTGGATGAAACGCGGCGTGTCGGCCAGGTACTTGGGCTTGCCGTCGCGCAGGGTCAGGCGGGC
>CALMOI010000469.1 GCA_937871735.1 uncultured Comamonadaceae bacterium | reverse complement strand
TCGACCTCAAAACCCACAATGTTACGGCTGGCTTTGCTGAATTCTGTACCGATCATGTGAATCGGTTCGTTGCGCACCCGGTACTTGTCGGCGTAGCCCTTGTCCTTGATCTGTTGCAGCGCCCGGCCTTGGGGCGTGAGTTCTACAACCTTGAACTCGAACAACCAAACTTCGCTGTTGAACAGCACGGCCATGTCGATGCGTCCGTGGTTGGTCGTGTCTTCAAGGCGAATGTCCAAGCCCAGTGCCGCAAAGTAGCTGTAGAAGATGCTGGCGTAGTAGCCTTCAAAACCCGCAAGCTCATTTTTGCGATACCAATCGTTTGGAATGCTGGCGTAGAAGGCGTGGAACAAGGTCTTGAGTCCGGCAAAGTCGCGTGCCAGCAGCAAGCGGTACAAATTCGTGATGCGCGGGCCAGGAATCGCCAAACCGCCGCTCAGGTGTTGCAACAAGCTGTCGTTCAGGCTGGCTTGCACTTCCAAGTTGGGATACTTGAGCGTCAGCTCCATTTGACCAGGAACTTTCCAAACCGAGGCGATGGTCAGGTAGCCGGTTTGAAACATCAAGGCTTCGACTGGAATGTTGCCGATGTCGAAGGTGGACAGTAGCTTTTCTGGCGCGATGACGTGGCCCAGGTCGGGCGTGTAGAACTGGCGCTCGGCCAGCATCTTGATCAGGAAGGTGGGCGTGCCGGTTTCAAACCAATAAGGGCGAAAGTCTCGGTTGCGAAACAACAGCAGCAAATCAAACGGGTTGTAGACCGACGTGCCCAACCAGTTATAGCCGTTGTACCAGCGGCGAATGTCATCACGATCCAGCTCTGGCAGCTCAGGCGCAAACACGCTGTCCACATCCTCATCGGTGTAGCCGCAAATGGCGCTGTAGCGGGCATCGAGTGTGATGTCGGTTAAGTTGTTCAAGCCCGAGAACAAACTGACTTTGCTGAATTTGGACACGCCCGTCAGAAAAACAAACTTCAGGTGCGCGTCGCTGTCTTTCAAGACGCTGTAGATGTCTTTGAGCGCTTCGCGCATCTCGGTTGCAATCTCGGGCTTTTCGATGCAGTCTAGGATGGGCTTGTCGTATTCATCCACCAGAACCACCACGCGCTGGCCGCTTTGTTGGTGCAAGTGTTCAATCAAATTCACCAGCCGCCGCCGCAACGACAAGGCGACTTGGGCCAGACCGCTGGCCTGTTCGTATTTGAGCAACTGCCCGTCTAGGCTGTCTTGCAGCATCGCCGCATTCGCCAGCACGCCACCGCCAAAACTCAAGCGAATCACCGGGTAGCTGCGCGTCCAGTCCCAATGGTCGGCAGCGTACAAGCCGTCAAACAAAGCACGATCACCCTCGAACAATTCTTTCAGCGTGTCTAAAAACAGGCTTTTGCCAAAGCGACGCGGGCGCGAAAGAAAATAACTTTTGCCAGTCTGGATCAAGTCCAGCGCATAGGCGGTTTTATCCACGTAGTAGCAGCCGTCTTCCCGAATTTCACGGAAGGTTTGGATACCGATGGGCAGCTTGCGCCGAGTCTTCAGTGCTGGAAACAGGACAGAGGGGATGGGCGTGGTCATACGGGCATTCTAAAAACAAAAAAGCCCCGCAGCACAAGGCTGCGGGGCTTTTGACTTTTAACCGTCAACTGGCTTACGCCAGCGTCAAATTAGAAGGAGTGGCGCACGCCAGCACCGAAAGCGGTGTTGCGTTCGTCGTTCAACATTTCCTTCTTGGCCGAAGCGTAGGAGATGTAGGTGCGAGTGCGCTTGCTCAGGTCGTACCAAGCTTCCAGACCGTAGCCGGTGCTCTTGCCCAGATCGTCACCCTTGGATTGGGCAACTTGGCCCACCAAAGTCAGAGCACCCATCGGGACGGAAGCGCCCAACGAGTATTCCTTTTGAGCTGCGATACCACCAAAGCTGTCGGGAGTCGTGAAGCTTGCGCGGTTGAAGTTAGCGTACAACTTAGCAACGCCCAGATCGTAGCTACCAGCAATCAAGGTGTTCTTGATCTTGAAGGTGGGCGACAGAGCTTGGTCTTGGTAAGCGACACCAGCGACGATCGGGCCGTTGGCGTACTTGACGTTGAAGCCAGCACCGTGAGTAGCGGCGGTGGTAGCGGTCTTGTTTTCACCAAAACCGTAGATCGCAGCGCCAGAGAAACCGTAGTAGGTTTGCGATTGGAACTTCACGCTGTTGTCGAAACGAGGTGCGTAGCTCACCCAAGTACCGACACCTGCGCTAGCTTTGTTGACCAAGGCGGCAACGGCACCAGCAGTGGCAGTGGCAGTGGCAGTTTTCACCGGCGTAACGGATGTCAATGTGGGTGATACACCGGCAGCAACAGTGGTCTTCAGGTCTGCCTCAGTCACAGAAGCAACGCTGCCCAGCGACACGTCATAAGCGTTGTGTGCTTGAATAGACATGGCGAAGTGGAGGTCGTCATAAGCGGTGTACTGACGGCCCATGGTCAGGGTGCCGTAGTTGCTGCTCAGACCACCGAACACTTGACGGCCATAAGCTGGACCAGCTTGGATGGTGCCGTTGTCAGCCCAGATGCCGGATTCGACCACGGCGACAGCCTTCAGGCCAGAACCCAGGTCTTCGTTCACACGCAGGCCCCAACGGCTGTTGTTTTGGCCGCCAGAAGAAACACCGTTTTGCGTCAAAGACGAAACCGAAGAAGTAGCAGTAGCAGGAGTCGTAGCGGGAGTCACTGCCGTAGTATTCCAAGTGGAAGTCTTGACGGAGCTCAGGTTGACATCAACCACGCCGTACAGGGTCACGGAAGACTGAGCGAAAGCGCCGGTGGCAGCCAGAGCGGCCAAAGCGATCAGGGATTTTTTCATTGCGAGTTTCTCCAAGGTTAAACATGGGGCTCCGGTTCTGGGTGCGCTACGGTGCCATGCACCCCACTGCGACCACCGGATCCCCGGGCCAACCTCCTTTTAGGAAGTTGGTGTTATTGCACCAGAGGCCACGCTTCAGCGCAAAGGAAACGGCCCGGATATTTGTTTTATGTGGTGTAGCTGCAACAATGCAGCGGCACTGGCCTCGGGCTACAATGATTTCATTGCAATCACATTGGGGGGCAACATCATGGCCAGTCTGACTGTTCGCAATCTGGACGAGTCCGTCAAAAATAGTCTGCGCCTTCGTGCAACCCAACATGGCTGCTCGATGGAAGAAGAGGTGCGCCAAATACTGACGGAGGTGGTACAGCCCTCCAGCCCCAAAGGCTTGGCATTTGTGCAACGTGTGCAACAGCGTTTTGCAGGCTTGGATGCACAGGCACTGCCCATTCCTGCGCGCCGCCCAGGACGCACGCCCCCCGACTGGACTGCACCGTGATGGCGCAACGCTATTTGCTGGACACCAACATCATTTCAGAGCTGATGCGCCCCCAACCCGCCCATCAGGTTCTGGCGTGGTTCACTCAACAGCAAAATGCTGCTTGCTTCACCAGCACCATCACACAGGCTGAAATTTTCACAGGCATTGCGCTACTGCCTTTGGGCAAGCGCCGCGCTGCGCTAGAACAAGCTGCCCAAGCACTGTTCACCCATGATTTCGCCGCACAATGCCTATCGTTTGATAGCGCAGCCGCTAGGCACTATGCTCACATCGTAGCCACACGCACCCGCGCTGGTGCCCCCATCTCGACAGAAGATGCCCAGATCGCTGCCATCGCCATGACTCACGACTTGCCACTATTGACGCGCAACGTGAAAGACTTTGCGCACCTTACTGGCCTTGTTGTCGTCAACCCTTGGCAGGATGGGGCGCATTAAGGCCACACCGCGCTTCCTCAATCCGGACATGCGTGACCACTTGGCTGAATAGCCAGCTTCAGGCCCAGGGCGTGAATCACTTTCAAAATCGTGGTGAAAGTGGGGTTGCCATCGTCAGAAAGTGCTTTGTACAACCCTTCGCGCGCCAAGCCTGTGTCACGCGCTAACTGGGTCATGCTGCGGGCACGGGCAATGCTGCCCAATGCACGGCGAATCAAGCTGCCATCCCCGGGGTCTTCTTCAACGCAAATCGCGAAGTAGTCAATGCAGTCTTGCTCGGTTTGCAGGTAGTCAGCACTGTCCCAGTGGGAAAATTTTTCGGTCATCTTCATTCCTTCCAATTTTTTGCCAGAGCAATCGCACGGGCAATGTCGGTGTCTTGGCTGCGTTTGTCACCGCCCGCCAGCAGCACAATCACAATGGGGCCAACTTGCTTGAAGTACACCCGGTAGCCGGGCCCAAGGTCGATGCGCAACTCGCTGATCCCCTCGCGCACGGGCTTCACATCGCCGGGATTTCCATCCGCCAACCGATCAATTCGGGCTTGGATGCGCAAACGCACCAACCGATCTCTAAGGCCGTGCATCCAGCCATCAAAGGTTTCTGATTTGACAATTTGGAACATCAAGAAATTGTAATCTATGGATTACACAACTGTGATTCCTACAATGGTCATCACCCGAACCGATTGAAAGCCACCGCCTTGGACACCCTCATCACCGCCGCCGATAGCGCTTTGCGCACCTTATTCGCCCCCTCACGCGCCTCGCGCCCCTGCCCTGTCGCGGCGGATGCAGCACCCGTTTCCGCACTGAGCGATGCCGACAAGCGCTTGGCCGGAGCCTTGATGCGCGTGAACCATGTGGGCGAAGTCTGTGCGCAAGCGCTCTACACCTCGCAAGCCTTGGCCACACGCGACCCCGCGCTGCGCGCCCACTTCGAGGCTGCATCGCGCGAAGAAACCGATCACTTGGCTTGGACTGAGGCCCGCTTGGCCGAGTTGGGCGACCGCACCTCGTGGCTGAACCCACTGTGGTACGCCGGGGCGTTTGGCATTGGGCTGCTGGCAGGCAAACTGGGCGGCGACAAAGTCAGCCTCGGCTTTGTGGTGGAAACTGAACGCCAAGTCGAAGCCCATTTGGCCAGCCACTTGAGCCGCCTGCCTGAACACGACACGGCCTCACGCGCCATCGTCGCGCAAATGAAAGATGACGAAATGCGCCATGCCGACGAGGCGCAAGCCGCAGGCGGCATTCCCTTGCCCACGCCTGTTCAAGGGCTGATGCGCGCCGCCGCCAAGGTCATGACCAGCGTCGCGCACCGCATCTGATCAGAGATCAAGCCTCGATCAAATCAAAGCCGGTGGTGATGTCGGCGGTCTTGCCCAGCATGATCGATGCCGAGCAGTACTTGTCGTGACTCATGGCAATGGCGCGCTCCACCGCTGAAGGCGGAATGCCTTTGCCCGTCACCGTGAACTGCATGTGGATTTTGGTGAACACCTTCGGGTCGGTTTCGGCGCGCTCTGTGGTGAGCTTGACGCTGCAACCGCGCACATCGTGGCGACCGCGCTTCAAGATCAGCACCACGTCATAAGCAGTGCAACCACCCGTGCCAGCCAGGACGGTTTCCATGGGGCGTGGGGCCAAGTTTTGACCACCGTTTTCAGGCTTGACGGCATCAGGTGCGCCATCCATGACCAAGGTGTGGCCGCTACCAGTTTCGGCAACAAAGCCCATGCCCGAGCGGGTACCGCTTGCGCCCGTCCAGCTGACTGTGCATTCCATCGTCGTACTTTCTTTTGTAGGCGGGGCGCATCGTTGGCCCCTGGTTTCGTGAAAATTGCCACGGTGAGGGTGGCTTTGCCGCCGACGCGACAACCCTACGTGTTGCGATGCAACAAATTATCGCTACACTTGAGTCATGCATAGGCCAGT
>CALMOI010000468.1 GCA_937871735.1 uncultured Comamonadaceae bacterium | reverse complement strand
GTCCGCCCTTGGGTGGCCAGATGCCTTGGGCTACCGCGTCGGCGCGGGCTTTGCTGCGCGCGTCCAGCGTGGGGTAGGCCCAGATGTTGGTGAAGCGCAGCGGGCCGTCCAGCGCGACCATCGCCACCACGCAGGGCGACAGGGCTTCACGCGGGGGCACGTACTGTTCCCACAGGTCAATCGTGTTTTGCACGCCGCCCGGTTTGATGCCGTAGGTGCGGATTTCATACACCGGGCCGGTGATGCCGCTTTCGCTGCTGGGGCGTGCGGGCTTCATCCACGGGAAGCCTTTGTAGCTGTGCTGTTCCAGGCTTTGGAAAATTTCGCCGCAGCCGAAGGGGCTGGCGCTCAGTTGCGTGCGTTGGCGTTCGGCTTGCAGGGCGGCCAAGTCGGCAAAACCGCGCAGCACGATCATTTGGTTGAGCTGGCCGATGTCGGTGAACCAGCAGCCCAGCAGTTCGCCTTGCGCTTCGGGGGCGCTGGCGTAGGCTTGCACGTTGTGGGCGGCTTGCCCAGCGGTGCCAAACGGCAGGGTCATGGTGGCGAGTTCGTAGTACATGCAGAAGTCCTTGGAAAAATGACAGAAAGAAATCGAAATGCTGCGGGTGCGCGCCGCGTTAGCGGGGCAGCGGCACGCCTGCGGCGTGGTGCGCGGCGATGTAGCCGAAGGTCATGGCCGGGCCCAGGGTGATGCCGCCGCTGGGGTAGTTGCCGCCCATCATGCTGTTCAGATCGTTGCCCCCGGCGTACAGGCCCGCAATCGGCGCGCCGCTTGCGTCCACCACTTGGGCGCTGGCGTTGGTTTGGAGGCCCGCAAACGTGCCCAAGCTGCCCGCCACCACCTTGACGGCGTAATAAGGGCCGCGTTGCAGCGGTGCCATGCAGGGGTTGCTGATGCCCAAGGCTTGCGTTTGCGCAGCATCGCCTTGGATGCGGTTGTAGGGCGTGTCGCCCTTGGCAAAGTCGGTGTCTGCGCTGGCGCGGGCTAGGTCGTTGTAGCGGGTGACGGTGGCTTCCAACCCAGCGGCAGAAATACCGCAGGCACGCGCTAGTTCGGCCAAGGTTTGGCCGCGTTTCAGGTAGCCGTTGTTGAGCATCGCGCCCAGCGGCATCGGCGCGGGTTTGACGGCTCCTAGCCCGTAGTGGCGGATGAAATCGTGGTCGCAGACCAACCAAGCCTCGGGCTTTTGACCGGGCGGCGTGGCTTTCAGCAGCGCTTGCATGAAGTCGTGGTACGAGTCGGCTTCGTTCACAAAGCGCAGTCCGTTGGCGGCGACGGCAATCAGCCCCGGCTTGGCGCGTTCAACCAGATGCGGGAAGTGCGCCATGCTGCCGTCAGCCCGTGGCACCAGCGACACCGGGGCCAGCGCGGCGGCTTGCACCAAGTCACGCGCCACCACGCCGCCTGCTGATTCGCCCAAGCGCAGGCCATCACCCGTGTTGCCGCGTGAGGCGGCTGACCAGTGTTCGTGCCCGGTGGGCGCGTGGGGCAGCAGCTCGCGCTTGCGCGCCACGTCGTGCGGAAAACCACCGCAAGCCAGCACCACGCCGCAGCGCGCTTGCACGGTGATGTCGCCATTCGGGCCGCCGATGACTGCGCCGGTCACGCGAGCGCCTTCACCTTCAGTCAGCAGACGGCGCGCCGGGGCGTTGACGCTAATGTCCACGCCCGCCTCGAACGCTGACGCGGCCAGCGCGGCCACCAGCGCATTGCCATTGACCCGGCGCATGCCGTGCCCGTGCAGCGCCACGTCACGCCAGTACGCCAGCACCCGTTTGGCCACGTACCAAAACGAGGCGGGCTTGTGCATGGCTTCTAAAAAGTGCCGCAGTTCCGCGCCCGAGGCAATGCCCATGCCCCAGAGCGTGATTTCATGCAGCGGCGGTTTGAGTTGTTTGATGCGCGGGCCCAAGCGGCGCGCATCAAACGGCGCAGCGCAAATCGAACGTCCGCCCTGCGCCGCGTGCGGGCTGCGGCCATGAAAGTCGGGTATGGCGTTGCCGTCAATGAATTGCAGCGCCGTCTGGCGGCGGAAAAACTCCACCATGCGCGGCCCTTGCTCCAAAAAAGCGCGGGCGCGGCCTTCGTCAAACTGCGCGCCCAACTCGTGGCGCAAATAGGCCAGCGGCGCGTCGATGGCTTCGGTGATGCCTGCGGCCACGGCCAGCGGGTTGCGCGGAATCCACATCCAGCCGCCCGACCAAGCGGTGGTGCCGCCGTACTGCGGGTCTTTCTCGGCCACGATCACTTTCAGGCCCAGCTTGGCCGCCGTCACCGCTGTAGA
>CALMOI010000467.1 GCA_937871735.1 uncultured Comamonadaceae bacterium | reverse complement strand
TACGATTGATCATGGACAAATCCTCCTTGGCTCGAGCCAATGTCGGCTCGCAGGAGGTCATTCGGTCGCGCGCACGTCGTCGTTACAGCGCGCCGCTTTCTTTTTTCTCCAAAGCGCCTGTAATGTTCTCTCCATCCAACACGAATGCGTGAAGAGTGGGCCCGTTGTCCGATCCGGAAGATCTCTCCGCGCTGATGCGGGCGGCACCCTCGTCCGACGTAGCGGTGCCGATGACTTTCAGGCCGCGTGCAGCCAGTTCTTGGGCAATGGCCGCGCCGATGCCGCGCGTTGCGCCGGTCACCAGGGCCACTTGGCCTGCAAATTCAGAGGTACTCATGCCAAAAGTCCTTTCACATCCGCCAGCGTGGCGGGGTCATACAGGGCTGCGCCGGTCAGTTCGGCGTCGATGCGCTTGACCATACCGGCCAGCACCTTGCCCGGGCCGCATTCAACCAGGGTGGTCACGCCACGAGCCTTGATGGCCTGCACGCACTCGACCCAGCGCACCGGGCCAAAAGCTTGGCGGTACAGCGCATCGCGGATGCGGTCGGCATCGGTTTCAACGGTCACGTCGATGTTGTTCACTACGGGGATGGTCGGCGTGCCCAGCGTGGTTGCAGCGAGCTTTTCGCGCAGCTTTTCAGCGGCGGGCTTCATCAGACTGGAATGGAACGGGGCCGACACCGGCAGCGGCAGGGCGCGTTTGGCCCCATTGGCCTTGAGCACGGCGCAAGCCTTTTCAACGGCGGCCTTGCTGCCCGCGATCACGGTCTGGGCGGCGTCGTTGAAGTTGACGGCTTCGACCACTTCACCGCTGTCAGCGGCAAAAGTGGCTTGGGCTTCGGCGCAACCGGCGATCACCTTGGCAGCATCCATGCCCAAAATAGCGGCCATTGCGCCCACGCCCACCGGCACGGCTTCTTGCATGGCGGCAGCGCGGAAGCGCACCAGCGGCGCGGCTTGCGCCAGCGTCAGCACGCCGGACGCGACCAGCGCGGAATACTCGCCCAGCGAGTGACCGGCCACCACAGCGGGCAACTCGCCGCCTTCGGCACGCCAAGCGCGGTAAGCCGCCACGCCCGCCACCAGCATCACCGGCTGGGTGTTGGTGGTCAGGGCCAGCGCTTCTTTGGGGCCTTCTTTGATCAGTTGAGCGATGTTCTCGCCCAGCGCATCGGACGCTTCGTTCAGCGTTTCGACCACGGCGGGGTGGTCACCCCAAGCGTCGAGCATGCCCACAGCTTGCGAGCCTTGACCAGGGAAGACAAAAGCAAATGACTTCATGATGCGAGGAAGAAGGGTTGAATCAAGTTCAGGCAGTGTGCGCTAGGGCACAACCGCCCCAGGTCACAAGGTCAGGAACACCGCGCCCCAAGTGAAACCGCCGCCCACGCCTTCCAGCATCAGGTTTTGGCCGGGATGCACTTGGCCCGAACGCACCGCGCTGTCCAGCGCCAGCGGAATCGAGGCCGCAGAGGTGTTGCCGTGCTGATCCACCGTCACCACCACTTTGCTCAGCGGCAGCTTCAGCTTCTTAGCCGTGCTTTGCATGATGCGGATGTTGGCTTGGTGCGGAATCAACCAATCGATGTCGGCGGCGGTCTTGCCCGCCTTGTCCAGCGCGGCGCGGGCTGCGTCTTCGAGCACGCCCACGGCAAGCTTGAACACGGCTTGGCCATCCATCTTCAACACTGGATCGCCCATGATTTGGCCGCCGTTGACGTGGCCGGGCACACACAGAATGCCCACATGCTTGCCATCAGCGTGCAAATCGCTGGCCAAAATTCCGGGGGTGTCGGAGGCTTCCAGCACCACAGCACCAGCGCCATCACCGAACAAGACGCAAGTGGTGCGGTCTTTGAAATCGAGCAAGCGGCTGAACACTTCGGCACCAATCACCAATGCCTTGTTGGCCGTGCCGGTTTTGATCATGGCATCGGCCACGGTCAGCGCGTAAACAAAGCCGCTGCACACCGCCTGCATGTCAAACACCGGGCAGCCAGCAATACCCAGCTTGTGCTGAATGATGGCTGCGGTGGAAGGAAACACCATGTCCGGCGTGGATGTGGCGACGATGATCAGGTCGATGTCTTTGGCATCCACTCCGGCAGCAGCCAGCGCGTTTTTCGCGGCCTGCGTGCCCAAGTCGCTGCTGTACACGCCAGCGTCCACAAAGTGCCGCGCCCGGATGCCGGTGCGCTCCACGATCCATTCATCGGAAGATTCAACGCCTTGTGCGGCCAGCTCAGCCACGAAATCAGCGTTGGTCAACCGGCGCGGCGGCAGGAAACTGCCGGTGCCGGTAATGCG
>CALMOI010000466.1 GCA_937871735.1 uncultured Comamonadaceae bacterium | reverse complement strand
CGATGGACATCGAGTGGGGCAAGGACGGCACCGACGGCCAGCTCTACATCCTGCAAGCCCGCCCTGAAACGGTGAAGAGCCAGCAAAAAGGCAAAGCGGAGATGCGCTACAAGCTCAAGGGCAGCAGCACCGTGCTGGCCGAAGGTCGCGCCATTGGTCAAAAGATCGGCACCGGCCCGGTGCGCTTGGTGGACAACATCAGCGACATGGACAAAGTGCAGCCCGGCGACGTGCTGGTCACCGACATGACCGATCCCAACTGGGAGCCGGTGATGAAGCGCGCCAGCGCCATTGTCACCAATCGCGGTGGCCGCACCTGCCACGCCGCCATCATTGCCCGCGAACTGGGCATCCCTGCCGTGGTTGGCTGTGGCGATGCCACTGAGCGCCTCAAAGATGGCACGCTGGTCACCGTGAGCTGCGCTGAAGGCGACACCGGTTTCATCTACGACGGCTTGCTGGACACGGAGGTGACTGAAGTCGAGCGCGGCACCATGCCCGAGATCAGCACCAAGGTGATGATGAACGTGGGCAACCCGCAACTGGCTTTTGACTTCTGCCAACTGCCCAACAGCGGCGTCGGTCTGGCCCGCTTGGAATTCATCATCAACAACAACATCGGCGTGCATCCCAAGGCCATCTTGGACTACCCGAACATTGATGCTGACTTGAAAAAGGCCGTGGAATCGGTGGCACGTGGTCACGTCAGCCCGCGTGCTTTCTACGTCGATAAAGTCGCCGAAGGCGTGGCAACCATTGCCGCCGCTTTCTGGCCCAAGCCGGTGATCGTGCGTCTGTCTGACTTCAAGAGCAACGAGTACCGCAAGCTGATCGGTGGCAGCCGCTACGAGCCGGAAGAAGAAAACCCGATGCTGGGCTTCCGTGGCGCAGCGCGTTACGTCAGCGCCGAGTTCCGCGAAGCCTTCGCGATGGAGTGCGAAGCCATCAAGCGCGTGCGCAACGACATGGGCTTGACCAACGTGCAAGTGATGGTGCCTTTCGTGCGCACGCTGGCCCAAGCCGAGCGCGTCACCGGCTTGTTGGCCGAGCACGGCTTGAAGCGCGGCGAGAACGAACTCAAGGTCATCATGATGTGCGAAGTGCCCAGCAATGCGGTGCTGGCAGATCGCTTCTTGGCGTTCTTCGACGGCTTCTCTATCGGTTCTAACGATTTGACGCAGCTCACGCTGGGTCTGGATCGTGACTCCGGCCTGGAGCTGCTGGCCGCTGATTTCGACGAGCGCGACCCCGCCGTGACCGCCTTGATCTCGCAAGCCATCAAGGCTTGTTTGGCCCAAGGCAAGTACGTCGGTATTTGCGGCCAAGGCCCCAGCGACCACCCGGACTTCGCGCTGTGGCTGCGTGATCAAGGCATCAGCTCTATCTCGCTGAACCCGGATTCGGTGATCGAGACTTGGAAGCAGCTCGCCAACTGAGCGCCTTGGCAGGCGCGCCCCTGACGCTGACGTGCTAACGCTGATCCTCAGCATCAAGCTGCTGACCGAAATTGCGCTGCTGGCTTTGCTGGGGCGCGCGTTGCTTGGTGGTTTGATTGGGGCGCAACGCGAGCGCAATGTCGCGTATCGCCA
>CALMOI010000465.1 GCA_937871735.1 uncultured Comamonadaceae bacterium | reverse complement strand
AATGTGCGCCAATTGACCAATGTGCTGCGCACGGCCTGCGTGCTGTCGGGCAACGACGCGCTGATCGAGTTGGAGCACCTGCCCGACGACTTCATCGAAGAAGCACAAGCGCGCAACCTTGCCGCGCAAGCCCAAGCCTTGGCACAAGCCGCCGAGTTGGCCGACCCCGTCAGCATGCCGACTGCGGCGCAAGCCATGAACAACAGCAGCAACGCTGCCATGCGACCAGCCGATTCGAGCACCCCGTGGGCCAGCGAAGGCTATGCCGCGCCGCTGGACACCGCGTGGATGGGCAAGGGCTTGCAAGAAGTGGAAATCCAAGCCATCACCCAAGCACTGGCACGCTGCGATGGCAACGTGTCAGCCGCAGCGCGGATGCTGGGCGTGTCGCGCAACACCATCTACCGCAAAGTGCCTGAATTGGCGCAAAAGAAAGACTAATTCGGCGCGCTGGGTGGCGGCGTACCCAAGGCGGCATCTTCAAACTGCCGCCATGCGCGTTGCAAATTGCGCTGGTGACGGGTTTGCAGAGCGGGGTTGTTGCGTGCGTCAGGCGGCAGCACATCAGGCCCGTTCAGCACCTGTTGCAGGTCAGCGCCTTGCGCGTCGGCTTGGCGCAGGTGCTGGGCCAGCGCGTCCAAGTACACGCGAGTGGCTTGCAAGCGGGCTTGGCCTTGCGCTGATGTGGCCGCGCCCAGCACGCGCAACGGCGGGGTTGCTGCGGCAGAACCGCCCACGTCAGGCCAGCGCAATGCCGCTTGCCAGCCCGCCAAATCACCTCGACTCAAATCTGGCACGCCATCCCACGCCAGCAGGCCACCGGGGAACCAGTCCCCGCTGTCTGGCTGCCACAGGCTGAGATCGGCTTCGGTGTGAGCGTGCTGATGGGCTTGCACCTGCCAGCGTGTGCCGCCCAGCGTCAGCCACTGGCCGGGTTCGAGCACGCGGTTGGGCAGCACGATGCGGGTGTCGCGCATCCACTGCGGCCCCAGCACGTCGCGCAGGTGCTGCAAGCAAGTCGGGCAGCGCTGCTGCATTTGCTGGCGCACCCCGGCCAGCGCGTAAATGGGCGTGCCCGCAGGCCAAGCCGAGTTGGCCAACACGTTGTCAGGGTGCGCGTGGCTGTTGATGAGCTGCTGCGCCCGCCCAGGCCAGCGCGCTTGCAAGGCGCGGCGCAGCGCCAGCCCGGCGCAGCGGTGCGGGCCGGGGTCGGCAATCCAGAGCGTGCGGGCATCGACCCAGATCAGCGTGGGTTCAGTCCAGCCGCTGGCTGCGCCGGGTTGGGCGGGACGCAGCCACAAGCCGTTGTGGACACGCTGCAAATTCACGGCAAGGGGCGGGCACACGCTCGCCCCTTGCGCCTGCGCGGTCGTGGTTGCCGTGAGCAGCGCCCATGCCGCAAGCAGCAGGGCCGATAACGCCCAGCGCCGTGCAGTGCTCACGATGCCCGCCTGCGCACGGCTTGGCGCAGCGCTTGCGCCATCGCCGGTTCATGGGCCAGGTGGCCGCCGTGGATCCATTGCACTTGCATCGCCTGCATCTCTGGCGGCTGCGCCAGATCGGCCAGCGTTTGCTGCAAACGCCGCGCATTTTTCGGATGACAGACCGCATCAAAGCGACCATGCAGCAGCAGCAAACGCGGTGCGCTGGGCGCAGAGCTTTGCGCGCTTGCCGATGCCAGCCAAGCGCGCCACGCGGGCAGCGCACCACGCAGCAAGTGGTCGCAGCCGCGTGACAGCAGTTGCGCCTGCAAAGTCACCTTGCGCAACTGGGCCACAGACACGGGGCGACGGGTGCGCAGCGCCACTTCAGCGCGGCGCTCGCCCCGACGCAAATCGCGCCAAGTGGCCCGTAAACGCGGGGCAGACGGGCTGCTCAACACATCGCCATCAGCAGCACGAGGCAGATTCAACACCGCACGACGCGCACCGCGCACCGCGCAGCGGTACTCGGCCAGCAGCCACGCTTGCGTCAATTGCCTGTGTGCGGGGGCGGGTGTTGCAAAACGCAACACCCGCTGCACCCGCGTCAGCCATGCGGTCAATGGGCCTCGGTTGGCGGGTGCGGGTAAACCCGAACGACGCAGCACTTCGGGCGGCATGGCGCGCACCAAACCCCAGACATCATCCGCTTCAGCCAAGAAGCTGCCACGCAGCACCACGCGCGTCACCGCATCGGGATAACGCCGCACATAAGCCAGCGCCAAGTAAGCGCCCCACGAGCCGCCCAACACCGACCAGCGCGCAATGCCC
>CALMOI010000464.1 GCA_937871735.1 uncultured Comamonadaceae bacterium | reverse complement strand
CACCTGCACGCCCGCTTGGCGGGCAGCGCCCAAATGCACGCCACGCCGCTGGCGCAGGGCGGGGCGGTGGTCTGGCACCACTGGCCCGCGTTGACCACCGCCGCCCAGGCCCAGCCGCCCGTGGTCTTGTTCCACGGCGGCAGCGGCAGTTGGACGCACTGGCTGCGCAACATCGCCCCGCTGCAAGCCGCAGGCCGCGAGGTGTGGGCGGTGGACTTGCCCGGCTTTGGCGACTCGGGCCACTGCGGTGGCGACGCCGATGCGCTGGTCGAGCCCCTGGCCCAGTCCATGACCCAACTGGGCTTGCACGGCGTCGATCTGGTCGGTTTCTCGTTCGGCGGGCTGACGGCGGGATTGCTGCTGGCCGCCCACCCCGCGCTGGCGCGGCAACTGGTGATGGTTGGCGCGCCGGGACTGGGCCTCGCAGTGCGCCGCCTGCGCTTGCTGGGCTGGCGACACCTGCCCACGCCCGAAGCGCAAAACGCCGCCCACCGCCACAACCTGACTGAGCTGATGCTGCGCGACCCGGCCTTGATCGACGCCGACCTGCTGACCCTGCACGCCGCCAACGTTGCCCGCGACCGCATGCCCCGCCGCCGCCTGTCCGACACCGACATCCTGGCCCGCACTCTGCCCACGCTGCGCCACCCCGTCCACGCCATTTACGGCGCGCACGACGTGCTCTATGCCGACATCCAAACCCCGCTGGCGCAAGCACTGGCCGTTGCGCCCGATTTCCGTGGCCTGCACTTCATCCCCGACGCGGGCCACTGGGTGCAGTTTGAATGTCCGCAGGCTTTTGATGCCGCCTTGTTGGCCGCGTTGAGTGCCGCGCCCGCACCCGGCCCAACCGCCGCCTGAGCTAAGGCCGCCCGTGTCCACCGCCCCCAAACCTGCGCTGACCGTGCCCGAGAGCGAGGTGGACATCAGCGCCATCCGCGCCCAAGGTGCGGGCGGGCAAAACGTCAACAAAGTCTCCAGCGCGGTGCATCTGCGCTTTGATATTCCCGCGTCGTCGCTGCCTGAGGGGGTGAAAGAGCGCCTGTTGGCCCTGCGTGACAGCCGCATCACCGACGCGGGCGTGCTGATCTTGAAAGCGCAGCAGCACCGCACCCAAGAACAAAACCGCTTGGACGCGATGGCCCGCCTGCACGAACTGGTCAACAGCGTGGCCGAAGCCCCCAAACCCCGCCGCGCCACCCGGCCCACCTACGGTTCCAAACAACGGCGGCTGGAAGGCAAAAGCCAGCGCTCCGAAGTCAAGGCGCTGCGCGGGCGGGTGAGCGAGTAGCCGCCACGCGCAGGCCGTGTTTCAAGCCTGCTCGCCCAAACGACCTGCGCGGAAGTCGGCGATGGCTTCGTAGATTTCTTGCTGGCTGTTCATCACGAACGGGCCGTATTGCACGATGGGCTCGCGCAGCGGCTTGCCGGCAATCAGCAGGACTTTGGCGTCGGCGCTGGCTGCAATCACCACGCCGTCGCTGGCCGGGTCGTTGGCCAACAGGGCCATGCGCTGGGCGGGCACGGTTTGGCCTGCCACGGTGACTTCACCCCGGTAGACGTAGATGAAGGCGTTGTGCGTGGTGGGCAGCGCTTGCGCAAAGTGCGTGCCTGCGCTCAGGTGAATGTCCAGGTACAGCGGCTCGGTCACTTCGCGCGTTACCGCGCCGGTCACGCCGTGGCTGCTGCCTGCGATGACGGTGACTTGCGCGCCGCCTTCGGTGGTGAACTGCGGCAGGTCGGCGTTTTGGAAGTCGCGGTACCAAGGCGCAGCCATCTTGCGGCCCGAGGGCAGATTCAGCCAGAGCTGAAAGCCCTCCATCACGCCTGCTTCTTGCTGCGGGATTTCGGAGTGGATCACGCCCCGGCCCGCCGTCATCCACTGCACGCCGCCGTTTTGCAGCAAGCCCTCGTGCCCGGCGCTGTCGCGGTGCAGCATGCGCCCGGCGATCATGTAGGTCACGGTTTCAAAGCCCCGGTGCGGGTGGTCGGGGAACCCGGCGATGTAGTCGTCGGGGTTGTCGCTGCCAAAGGCGTCCAGCATCAGGTAGGGGTCGAGCCGCTCTTGCAGGTGGTGCGTCAGCACGCGGGTCAGCTTGACGCCCGCCCCGTCCGAGGTGGCTTGACCGGCGATCAGTTGCTCCACAGCGCGGGGCTGGGTTAACCGGGGAGAAGTGAGGGGAGATGTGGTGGTGCTCATGCCGCCATTTTCCGCGCCCATGTACAGCAGCTACCCCGCCCCCAGCAACTTGACCACCATGAACGCTGTGGCCGAGGTCGCCAGCAGCGCCGACAACCCCAGCAGCGCCGCCAGCACATGCACGCAAATCCCCGCGCCTATGCCCCAAGACGCCACAAACCCCGCCCGCCAGCCCTGGCTGGCACTGCGACTCATGATGAGCAAGCTATCCGGCCCAGGGGTGATATTCAGCAGGAAGCCGGAGAGGATCAAGATGGATTGGGTGCTGAGTGCATTATGATTTTAAGTGTAA
>CALMOI010000463.1 GCA_937871735.1 uncultured Comamonadaceae bacterium | reverse complement strand
TACATCGAGCGGCGCATGATCCCGCTCAACATCTACCTGCAAGAAGCCTTTGACGTGCTGCAAGCCAAGAGCGGGGCCAGCGACACCGCGCTGCGCCGGGCCAACGAGCAGTTGCAGCGCGCGGTGGTGGAGTACGGTAACGCCATCAAAGACTTGGTCTCGGCCAACATCTTCCCCGGCGACATGCTCTGGAAGAACTTCGGCATCACCCGCCACGGCAAAGTGGTGTTCTACGACTACGACGAGATCGAATACGTCACCGACTGCAACTTCCGCCGCGTGCCCGAGCCGCGCTGCGAAGAAGACGAAATGAGCGGCGAGATTTGGTACAGCGTCGGCCCCAAAGACGTGTTCCCCGAGACCTTTGCCCCGTTTTTGCTGGGCAACCCGCTGGTGCGCCAGGTGTTCATGCAGCACCACGCCGATTTACTGGACGTGGCGTTTTGGCAAAGCCACAAAGTGCGCATCCAGCAAGGCCACGTCCACGACGTATTTCCCTACGAGCAGGGCAAGCGCTTTAGCGTGCGTCACACCCGCGCCCAAGCCGGTTCCTCGGCTCCAGCGCCTGCCGGATAAAAGCTTCACCCCCCTGCGGCACCCGCCGCGTTTTCCCCCGCAATCGGAGACTTCTGTATGCAACAAGACCCTATCGTCATCGTCAGTGCTGCCCGTACCCCTATGGGTGGCTTTCAAAGTGACTTCGCCAGCTTGGCCGCCCATGACTTGGGTGGCGTGGCGATTGCAGCAGCCGTCGCCCGTGCCGGAATTCCCGCCGAGGTGGTCAATGAAGTCATCTTCGGCAACTGCCTGATGGCGGGCCAAGGCCAAGCCCCGGCCCGCCAAGCGGCCTTCAAAGGTGGCCTGCCGCAAAGCGCTGGGGCTGTGACTCTGAGCAAGATGTGCGGCTCCGGGATGCGCGCAGCCATGTTCGCTTTTGACATGCTGACCGCCGGTTCCGCTGAAGTCGTGGTGGCTGGCGGCATGGAAAGCATGACCAACGCCCCCTATCTGCTGCAAAAAGGCCGGGGCGGCTACCGCATCGGCCACGACCGCATCTTTGACCACATGATGCTCGACGGCCTGGAAGACGCCTACCAACCGGGCCGCAGCATGGGCACCTTTGGTGAAGACTGCGCCGCTCATTACGGCTTTACCCGCGCCGACCAAGACGCCTTTGCCACCGCCAGCGTGCAACGTGCCAAAGCCGCTACTGAAACCGGCGCGTTTGCCGCCGAAATCGCGCCCGTCACCGTCAAGAGCCGCAGCGGCGAGCACGTCATCAGCATTGACGAAGGCCCAGGCAAGATCAAGCTGGACAAAATCCCCAGCCTGAAGCCTGCCTTCAAGAAAGACGGCACCATCACCGCCGCCTCCAGCTCCAGCATCAACGACGGCGCAGCCGCCCTGGTGATGATGCGTTCGTCCACCGCAGAAAAGCTGGGCTGCACCCCGCTGGCCCGCATCGTCAGCCACGCCGTTCACGCCCAAGCGCCCGAATGGTTCTCCACCGCCCCGGTCGGTGCCACCCACAAAGCCCTGGCCAAGGCCGGTTGGCATGTGGCAGATGTGGACTTGTGGGAAGTCAACGAAGCCTTCGCCGTGGTGCCGATGGCGCTGATGAGCGACTTGAACGTGGCCCATGAAATCGTCAACGTCAACGGCGGCGCTTGCGCTCTGGGCCACCCGATTGGTGCCTCCGGTGCCCGCATCATGGTCACGCTGCTGCACGCCCTCAAGGCCCGTGGCCTCAAGCGTGGCTTGGCGACCTTGTGCATCGGCGGCGGCGAAGCCACCGCGCTGGCGCTGGAATTGGTTTGAGTCTCGGAGTTACCCCATGTTGTTGACCCAAGACCAAGAAATGGTGCGCGATGCCGTGCGCGCCTTCGCCCAAGCCGAACTCTGGCCCAATGCCGCCAAGTGGGACAAAGAGCACCACTTTCCCAAAGATGTCCACCAAGGCTTGGCCGCGCTGGGCGCTTACGGCATCTGCGTGCCTGAGGAGTTTGGCGGTGCCAACCTCGACTACCTGACCCTGGCGCTGGTGCTGGAAGAAATCGCGGCCGGTGACGGCGGCACCAGCACCGTCATCAGCGTGACCAACTGCCCGGTCAACGCCATCTTGATGCGCTACGGCAACGCCCAGCAAAAAGCCCAGTGGCTGACCCCGCTGGCGCAAGGCCAGATGCTGGGCGCGTTCTGCCTGACCGAGCCGCATGTGGGCTCCGACGCCTCGGGCCTGCGCACCACCGCAGTCAAGCAGGGCGACGAGTACGTCATCAACGGCGTCAAGCAGTTCATCACCAGCGGGCAGAACGGCGACGTGGCTATCGTCATTGCCGTGACTGACAAGGCGGCGGGCAAGAAGGGCATGAGCGCCTTCATCGTTCCCACCAAAACGCCCGGCTACGTGGTTGCCCGTCTGGAGGACAAACTGGGCCAGCACAGCAGCGACACCGCGCAGATCAACTTTGACGACTGCCGTATCCCCTTTGACAACCTGATCGGCGCAGAAGGCGAGGGCTACAAGATCGCCCTGTCGGCGCTGGAAGGTGGGCGCATTGGCATCGCCGCACAAAGCGTGGGCATGGCGCGCAGCGCGCTGGAGGTGGCGATTGCCTATGCCAAGGACCGCCAGAGCTTTGGCACCGCCATCTTCAACCACCAAGCCGTGGGCTTTCGCTTGGCCGAGTGCGCCACCCGCCTGGAAGCCGCACGCCAACTGATTTGGCACGCCGCCAGCCTGCGCGACGCCGGTCGCCCTTGCCTGAAAGAAGCGGCAATGGCCAAGCTCTTTGCCAGCGAAACCGCCGAAGCCGTGTGCAGCGCCGCCATCCAAACTCTGGGCGGCTACGGCTATGTGAGCGACTTCCCGGTGGAGCGCATCTACCGCGACGTGCGCGTGTGCCAGATCTACGAAGGCACGAGCGACGTGCAGAAGATCATCATTCAGCGGGCGTTGTAAGCCGCTGCCATGAGTGGCGGGGCGGCTCCTGAGGTCAAAACTTCAATCCGAATCGCCCCGCATCCTCGGGCGTATCTGCATCGCTGACGTAGGCCGCGTCGTCCAGCGCGAGCGTCTGCACCGCCTGCGGATGCCCCGCCAGCCATGCCCGCACGCCCAGTTCGGCAGGCTGTTGCACGATGGCTTGCACGGCCTGGGCGGACAGCAGCACGGGGTGGCCGCGTTGGCCGTTGACCACGGGCATCAGCGCGTGGATGCCCTCATCTCCACGTTCTGCGCGGGTTTGCCATGCGGCCAGCACCGGGGCCAGATGGGCGGCGGTGAGGCCGGGCAGGTCGGACAGCAGCAGCAGCGCATCGGTTTGCGGCTGGTGCGTGGCGTGGTCGGTCAGGGCCAGTCGCTGGCTGTCGATCAGGCTGGGGTGGGGCAGGGTGTGGATCAGGGGGCGCACGGCGCAGGCGGTGACCAGGGGCAGCAGCACATCCAGATAGGGGCCGAGCACCACGCTGATCTGGCTCACCCCGGCGGCGCGCAGGGCTAGCGCGCTGCGGGCCAGCAGGCTGGTGCCGTCCGGGTGGCGCAAGGCAGCTTTGGGCACGCCACCCAGCCGCTGCCCCAGTCCCGCAGCCAGCACGATGGCAGCGGGGGGCTGGTGGTTCACCTTCACACCGCGCAGGCCGAGGGCAGTCCGGCGGGGGCCATGTCAGCGGCCACGTCTTGGGCTTTGCCTTCGGTGATGGAGACTTGCTCGGGCAAAGCCACGCCGTTTTTGACGGCGACGATTTCGGCCAGGATGGACAGGGCGATTTCTGCCGGGGTCTTGCTGCCGATGTACAGCCCGGCGGGGCCGCGCAGGCGCTGCAACTGCGCGTCGCTCAGGCCGAAGTGCTCGCGCAGGCGGTCGCGCCGCTGTTGGCTGTTGCGGCGGGAGCCTATGGCCCCGACGTAAAAGGCCGGGCTTTGCAGCGCGTCGATCAGCGCCAAGTCGTCCAGCTTGGGGTCGTGCGTCAGGGTGATAACGGCGGTGCGGTTGTCGGGGCGCAGGCGCACGATCAGGTCGTCGGGCATCTCGTGCAGCACTTCGACGCCGGGGACTTGCCAGGTGGCGCGGTGCTCTTCGCGCGGGTCGCAGACGATGACTTCCAGGCCCACGCTCAGCGCCATTTCGCACAGGTAGCGCGACAGGTCGCCCGCGCCGATCACGATCAGCCGGGCGCGCGGGCCGAAGGGGGTGCGCAGTTGCTGCGCGTCCAAGCGGGCCACGCCGTCGCGGCTGCCGGGGTGCAGGCTGACGGTGCCGGTGGCCAAATCCAGCACGCGCTCGGTGCTGCGGCGCTGCTCGCAGCCTTGCAGCAGCTCGGCCAAGCGGCTGTGCGGGGCTACGGGTTCCAGCACCAGTTCCAGCGTGCCGCCGCAGGGCAGGCCAAAGCGGTGGGCTTG
>CALMOI010000462.1 GCA_937871735.1 uncultured Comamonadaceae bacterium | reverse complement strand
CATAGCCCAATGACGCAGCAAGGTTAAAAAAGCCTTCACCGGGGCGCGTCACCCCGGTGGTTTTTTTGTGGACAAGAACACTCAGCAAAACGCCAGACTGACCGTCCGCCGCGACCTCTTGGTGGGTTTGCTCCGAAATATCGCCCAGGATTTGACCGACCAATGTCCGATCCCTGGGGACGCGCCACGACAGCCCGACCGGAGACATGACCGGCTCATAAAACGTCGTTGTCTGCTTCCGGGCCAGCTGTTCCAAAATCAGCCGAACCTTGGTGACTTGATCGCGGTAGCGCAGCATCCGCGCCCGCAAATCCGCCGCCAACACATGCCGCACCCCGGCGATCTCGACGCAGGTCAGCACATCCTCACGCAGCATTTTGTCGACGGTTGCACGACCCACGCCGCAAATGTCTTGCGCCATGTCCAACGTAGCCAGCGCTAGCGCTGGATTGCGCTCCAAGGCATCAAGGTATTGGCCGGAATTTTCGAAAGATATGCTTGGCATAGAAGTTCCTTATTTAGCAAATTTCTATGATAGGGAACCTCTACGAAATATCAATCATTCTTTTAAAGACTTATCCGCCCACATGCATGCTGAACTGCGCCCCGTTGTGCAGCTTGCAGGTGCCGGTGCCCTGGGTGGCGGTGTTCATGCGGTAGTTGCACACGATCCAGCCGCCTTTGACGCCTGCGCCGTTGGCTACGCCCTCGCGGTTGCCGCCGTTGGAGCGAGTGGCTTCGCCGGTGTAGGTTTCGCCGCCGATTTGGGTGGTGAACACGCCACGCCCGTCCAGTTCGTTGGTCACGCTGGCCAAGACCATGCCGTAGCGCGCTGCGCCTTCGTTGGCCGGGTACAGCCGGGCGGTGAAGGTGATGGGTGCGGGCGGCGCAATCACCACGGGTTGCGGCGGCGGGGCGTTGTAGTGGTTTTGATCGTGGACAGGCACCACATAGCACCCCGTCAACGCCACGCTCAGGCCCAACAAAACGGCACACCCCACGCCACGCACCACAGCAGATTTGGTCATTTCAAGACTCCCGGAATCCAAGCACATGCTTGTGTAGGGCAGTATCAGCAAGGATGCACCAGCCTTGGTGATTTCGCTAGAAAGGCGCTGATAGCGATACGCTGGGCGCTTTCGGGTGATACCGGGGTGTCCAAAGTCACCCCTCACAGCCCCACCTGCTCCACCGCCCCGCTGATCTGGCTGCGCGTCATCCAGTCGAACATGGAGTCGGCGGTGACGGTGGCGATGCGGTCTGAGAAGCGCTCGGCGTTGGGGTGGTCGTCGAAGGCGACGTTGGCGGCGGTGACGCGGGCACCCAGGCGGGTCAGCGGATCGATGCGCAGCACGGTGGGTTGGTAGCCGCGTTCGCGCAGCCAGGTTTGCGCCTTTTGGCGCGAGGCGGCGGTGGCCTCGTAGGGCGAGTTGCGCACGCTGGGCTCCAAGCTCCAGGCCAGCAGCTCGATGGCCCATTGGTTGGATTGCTGGTAGCGCACGCCCCAGGCGTAGCTGACCAAGTTGTAGGGCCGGTGCTGCATCTGCACGGCGGGCGGCAGGCTGGCGGGGCGTTGGGCATCAGCCAGCAGCGGCATCAAGCGGGTCTGCACATCCCAATTGGGCACGACCCAGGCGGCTTCGTAGCGCCAGGGTGTGTCCATGAAGAATTCGCCCAAGCCCTGGCGGTAGATGGCTGAGTTGCTGCTGCCGCACTGGTTGAGTTTGTGCAGCACGCGCCAGACGTGGCCGCCGGGCGCGTTGGCATCGGGCACGCGGTAGACCCAGCCGACGTGCGAATAGCGCAGGCCGTAGCGGCTCAAGTCCTGCCCGGCGCGGGCCAGCAGCACCACTTGCGCGCCGCTGTCGTCCAGCCGCTGGCGCACGCGGTCGGCCAGTTGCAGGCCGCGTTCGATGTCGCGCTGCCGGGGCGGCTGCGGGGTGTCGCAAGTCCGCCCGGCCCAAGCGGCGGGCAGCAGGGCGCAAAACAAAATCAGCCGGGCCAGCCAGCGGGTCAAAAGAGTGTTCATGGTGGCGCTCCTTCAATCGGTCAGGCGTTCGTCGTGCAGCAGGGCGCGGCCCAGCGCGTTGGGGATGAAGGCGATGACCTCGCCCGCCACCGACAGCAGCGTGCCCGCGCCAATCACACTCACCGTCACCGCCGTGCCCACGCCGATAGCCGAGCCGCGCAGGCCCCGGCCTGTGATGTCGATGCTCAGGCGTGCGCCGTCCGAGGCGCGCTCCAGCACATAGACCGTGCCGCGCGCCGTGACTTCCACCACCTTGACCACCAGCACCGTGCCCATCGTCAGTGAAGCCAGCGGCAAAGCCACCACCGCCCCCGCCGCCACGCTGGCCGTGACCACCACCGAGGCCACCGGCAGCACCGAGATCGCACTCAGCGCCCCCGACGCATCGCTTTGCGCTTGGGCTGGCGGCACACTGCTCAAACTCAGCGCCAGCAGTAAAGCGGGCCAGATGGGGCGGCGCAAGTTGCGTTGCGAAGGAGATAGCCGGGTGTTCATGAGGTCTGTCCTGTATCGGGTGTGCCAGCGCATGATCTGGGGCTCACCGTCGGGGCCGACTGTTTATCGACCAAGACACCCGCCCCAGTACCGCCGGGCGCACCCCGTGGTACTTTGCATCCTTGGCCATCAAGGACTGAACCCGGCGCGAGCTGGAGCCGTCCACGGTGACAATCCAGTTTCACTTTGCCAGTACGCTTAGCGCCATGCATGACCCCCAACTCAGCAAAAAGTACGCGACCGCCCAAGGCCCCGTCAACCGGCGCACGGCCCCTGTGGCTGCGCCAGCGCCGCCCCCACCGGCCCCCGTCGCGCTGGCGCGGCTGCACATGACCCAGGCCCGCCAACGCCTGGGTGCGCCGTTGGCCCAGCAACTGGCCGCGCCCCGTCACGACCCGGTGCGTCCAGGCCCGAGCAGCACGACGATTGCCCAAACCATAGGCGGCACGGTCGGTGCCGTGGGTGTGCTGCTGGGAGCCATCCAAGGCTCATGGCTGACGCTGGGGGCCAGTGCCTGTTGGCTATGCGGTTTGGGGGGCTGGGTGGCTTGGGGCTGGCACCGCCGCCCGGCCAACCCCAGCGCGACGTTCACCCCTGCGACGTGGGTGGAGCCTGCCGACCTCCAGCGCCTAGACAGCCTGATGGAGCAACTTGCCGCCGAAGTGCCCGACGACACGGTGCAGCGGCTCTGCGACATCAAAACCGCCTTGCGCCACAGCGTGGCCCTGCTGGCCCACATCGCCGCCGACAGCGGCCTGCCTACCGAAGATGCACTGTATGTGCGCGAATGCGTGCGCCGCTACTTGCCGGACTCGATCCAGAGCTGCCTGCAAGTGCCGCAAAAAGACCGGGCCACACTGGCGATAGACGGCAACCGATCCGCCTTGGCGCTGCTGCACGAGCAAATCGGGATGCTTATGGGCGAACTACAAACCCGTGAAGCCCGCTTGACCCAGCTCGCAGGCGACCCATTGGTGCGCCAG
>CALMOI010000461.1 GCA_937871735.1 uncultured Comamonadaceae bacterium | reverse complement strand
CTTTGATCTGCTCGGCGAACTCGGCAGAGGTGTTGCCCACCACCAACGAGCCGGTGTCTTCGATGCGTTTGCGCACTGCCGGGTCTTCCAGCACTTTTTTCACACCGGCGCTGATCTTGTCCACCACGTCTTTGGGCATGCCTTTGGGCCCGAGGATGCCGTAATAGGCCATGCGGTTCACCGGCTCCAGCCCCACTTCCTTGAAGGTGGGCACGTTGGGCAACTGACCCAAGCGCTGCGGTGCGGCCACCACGATGGGAATCAGCTTGCCCGCGTTGATGAAGGGCAGCGCCGAGGGCAGATTGTCAAAAATGATAGGCACTTGACCCGCCACGGTGTCATTCAGCGCCGGGCCAGCGCCCCGGTACGGAATGTGGGTGATGAACACGCCCGACAAGCTCTTCCACAACTCGGTCTGCAAATGGCCGATGCCGCCGGTGCCCGAGGTGGCGTAGGAGTATTTGCCGGGGTTCTTTTTCAGCTCGGCGACAAAGCTTTTGTAGTCACGCGCCGGAAAGCTGGGGTGAACCGCAATCACATTCGGCGTGGCCGCAATGTTGATGATGGGCGTGAAGTCGGTGATCGGGTTGTAGGGCGTTTTCGGGTTGATGGCTGGGTTGGCGGCGGTGGTCGAGACCGTCGCCACGCCCAGCATGTAGCCGTCAGGCGCAGCGCGGGCAGTTTCAGTTGCGCCCACCACGCCGCCGCCGCCCGCTTTGTTTTCGACAATCACCGCTTGACCCAGCACTTTGCCCAGCGGGTCGGCAATGGTGCGGGCCACGATGTCGGTAGTGCCGCCTGCCGCAAACGGCACTTGCAGCCGAATCACTTTGCTCGGGTAAGTTTGGGCCAGCGCGGGGGCGCTGGCTGCGGTAGCCAAGGTCAGGGCAAGCCATGCACGACGTTTCATCGGGTGATCTCCTGTGGTGGAAAACGGAAAAAGTAGGGGTTTGAGCATTGTCTGTAGCTCATCTTGCATGGCTGTAAGTGATGCTACATAGGGGCAAACCCGCTGTAAGCCGCTATCCTTGGGCAGGTGAACTACGCCCAACTGCTCTTCCCCGATTTCTCGCTGATCTTGATCGGCTACTTGGTGTGCCGCTACACCGCACTGAACCGCACCGTCTGGCTGCAAGTCGAAAGTCTGGTTTATTTCCTGCTGTTTCCGGTGCTGCTGTTTCAGTCCATCGTCAAAACGCCGCTGGACTTGAATGCAGCCTCCAGCTTGATCATGGCCGGTGTCACGATGGGCATGGCGGCAATTGGACTGTCTTACATGCTGCCGCATCTGCCTTGGCTGCGCCGCCATATTGATGTGCGCGACCACGCCGCCAGCGCGCAGGTGGCCTTCCGCTTCAATTCTTTTATCGCCTTGGCGCTGGCCGACAAACTGGCGGGCGCGCAAGGGCTGCAACTGATTGCCGTGCTGATTGGCGTGTGCGTGCCGCTGTGCAATGTGGGCGCGGTCTGGCCGATGGCGCGCCACGCCCAAAGCGGCCTGCTGCGCGAGTTGGCACGCAACCCGCTGATCATGGCAACCGGCGGCGGCTTGATTGCCAACGTCCTGGGTTTTCACCTGCCTGCGTGGATAGAACCCACCACCACCACCCGCATCGGCGCTGCGGCGCTGGCGCTGGGTTTGATGGCCGCCGGGGCGGGCATGCAACTGTCGTCACTGGGCAGCGGCAAGACGCTGGCCGTGTCGGTGCTGACCATCCGCCACTTGGCGCAACCATTGATTGCACTGTGCTTGTCGCGAGTATTTGGCCTCACGCCGGTGCAAACCACAGTGCTGCTGGCCTTTGCCGCCCTGCCCACCGCATCAAGCTGCTATGTGCTGGCAGCGCGCATGGGCTACAACGGCGCGTATGTCGCAGGCTTGGTGACGCTGTCAACCGTGCTGGGCATCGCAAGTTTGTGGCTGTCGCTGGGGGTACTGCCTATGCTTCGGTAGGTCAAATAATGTATGAGTCTAAAATCATATGATTTATATATCATGTGAAATTTTATGCCTCAGCCTATGACACCCCATCTTGCACAACGCCTCAACAACCCCCGATTCAGGTTCCGTAACGAAGAAATAACGCGCATCCACCACTGCTGGGCTGAGGCACAAAGCGTCTTGCTGACAGGCATACGGCGTACAGGTAAAACTGAAGTGCTCAAAGCAGCCTTACACCGCTATGCACAAGCGGGCAATGCGGTAGCTCACTTGGATGTGCAAGACCAAAACAGCCTGCCCCGTTTCTATCAAGACTTGCTAGAAGCCTTGCTGAACGCAGCTCCCCCCACCTTGGGTGAACGTCTGCTGGAAGTAATGGGCCAAGTCAGGCGAGTGCCCACCGCCGTCACCATTTGGCTGCGCGGTCAAGTCAGGAAGGTCAGTATTCCCGACACGCTGGAAGTCGAACTCACCCCCGCCCCTGACAGCGAGCTGGTGCGCTACTGGCAGCCACTGGCCGAGCAGATCGGCTCGGTGCTGGCCGAGCATGAGCCCAGCCAGTTGCCCGTCATCGGCCTGGACGAGCTGCCCTTCATGCTGGAAAACCTGATCCGCGCAGGCGTCAGCACCGCCGAGCTGACCATCATGCTCGCCAGCCTGCGCAAGCTGCGCGATGCGGGTCTGCGCCTCATCATTGCGGGCTCCATCAGCTTTGAGAACTTGCTGACGCTGCAAAACATTCCGCACACCGTGCTGGGGGGTTTGGCGCGGCACAATATCCCACCCTTCAGTGTTGATGAAGCCCGCCTCTACCTCGCAGAAAAGTTGCAAGGTCGCCCGGCTGGCGACGCCGCCGCGCTGGAGCTGATCTTGGGTACGCTGCCCGACTACGTGCCCGAGTTCTTGCGCATCACCGCCATCCAACTGCACACCAGTGCCGATGCCACCGCCTGTGTGCATGACCTGACGCACCAAGTCATGCCCGCCATCCGCCGATCCTTCTTGAAGCAATTTGACGAGCGTCTGGACAAAAACTATGGCAACGGCGAGCGGGGCACGGTGAATCAGCTTTTGGACATCATCGCCACCGCCGACCCAGCTGGCACCCGCATCGACAGCAGCCAACTCCCGGACAACCACCGCCATGTGCTGCTCAAGTTGGAGTACGACAACTTCTTGATCGAAGGCGATGACTTTAAGTGGCGCTTCAGCCTGAACCTGATCCGCATCTGGTGGCGCGCCAACCGGGGCATGGCATGAAACCGCAGCACAGCCACCACGTCCCCTGGTT
>CALMOI010000460.1 GCA_937871735.1 uncultured Comamonadaceae bacterium | reverse complement strand
GTCGTTGGGGTGCGCAGGGGTTTTGGGCGTTGTTGGTGTATCGCTTTGGCCGCTGGCGATACACCGTGCGACCCGCCCCGCTGCGCAAGTTGTTTTCCTTGATCTACCACGTCCTGTACAAGCTGGTGCAGATCATCACGGGTATCGAACTGCCTTGTGAAGTGCCGATTGGGCGTGGCTTCATCATTGAGCACTCGGGCAGCATCATCGTCAGTGGCTTTGCGCGTTTTGGCGATCACTGCCGCATCCGCACTGGCGTGGTGATCGGTCTCAGCCGGGTGGAAGATCCGTGCGCGCCGCAGATTGGCGATCATGTCGACGTCGGCGCTGGTGCCAAGTTGCTGGGCAACATCCGCATCGGCAATCACGTGCTGATTGGGGCTAATGCGGTGGTGATCACGGATGTGCCGGACTACAGCATTGCCGTGGGTGTGCCCGCGCAAATTAAACCCCGTCGGCGGCCTGATTGAGTGGGGCGTTACTTCTTGCCATCGCGCTCAGTGCGAACCCAGCCTGAGCGTTTTTTCATGGCGTAAGCCAAGTACACGGGTAGTTTCCAGATGGCATACAGCGGTGCCGTCAGCAATTCGCGTGCTGTGAGCAGATGTCGCCCAAAGCGCAGCCATGCCACAAAGATGCTCAGACCAAAAACCAGCGCTGACAGTGTCGCCCAGCCCGCAGCGGCAGCCGCAGTCGGCCAGACGGCGGCCAAGGCCAGCAGGGCCAAGGTCAAGCTGCTCAGCACCATGAAGTAGAGCGCTACGGGTGGGATCATCAAATCCAAGGCCATGACGATCAGTGCGGGGTCGCGCTGACGCAGAGCCGCTTTCAATAAGCTGGGAAGCTCTTCCGTCATCGTGGCCAAGTGGCCGTGTTCCCAGCGTGATTTTTGAACGCGGGCCACGCTGGAGTCTGTGACAAAGGCGCTGCTGACCTGCACGGTTTCTAAAAAACGCGGGGCTCGCCCGGCCTTGGCCATCTCTACGCCCAGCTTCATGTCTTCGGCCACATGACCTGTTGCCAATTGCGCGTGTTCAGCCAGTGACCAAGGCAGCGCCATGCCGGTGCCCATCAGATGGCAGGCTCGCCCCAGTCGAAACGAGCCGCGCGGGCGCACTTGGTTTTTCATCACCATCGCGAACTCCATCACCCGCAGCTTCAGGCTGGCACCGGGGCTGGTGTGCATCAAGTCCAGCATCTGCACGGGATGGCCGCTGTGGTGACAGTCAGCGGCAATCTGCGCCAGCGCCCCATCAGACAGCGTGCAGTCCGCATCCACGACCAGCACGACATCAGGCGGATTGGCGCGCAGGTGATCCACGCCAAACGCCAGTGCATAGCCTTTGCCGCGCAGTTGAGCGTGACTGCGTTCAATGACTTCAGCGCCAGCGGCGCGAGCGAGCTCGGCGGTATCGTCTTGACAGTTGTCCGCTACCACCAGCAAACGGTCGCCAGGGCGCATTTGAGCCTGGAGATTTGCGATGGTTGGTAAGACGTGGGTGGATTCGTTGTGTGCTGGCACCAAGACAGCCACAGTTGGCGGCTTTGGGGCGTCAGTCGCATGCCTAAGTGCTTTGGGATGCCGCCCCAAAGCCGCCAACGCGAGCACGCCCATTGCCCAAGCAGGCAGTAAAAGGGGGAAGATCAGCAAAATTATTAGCACAGACATGAAGGGCTTTGTCCAAAAAGGAGGTAACGTCAGACACCGTTGTGCGCACTGCACTTGGCATACAGCATGAAGGCTGCTTCGCACCTTGATCGAGTGCCAT
>CALMOI010000459.1 GCA_937871735.1 uncultured Comamonadaceae bacterium | reverse complement strand
CGGTGCTCACTGAAACCGGCTTGGATTTGGATCGCGCTTGGATGGTGGTCGATGCCCAAGGCGAATTCGTCACCCAGCGCCAACTGCCACGCATGGCGCTGATTCAGCCCCAGCTCAAAACCTACGACATCGTGCTGCGTGCGCCCGGCATGTTGGCGCTGCATTTGGCCATTGATGCGGTGGAAGCGCCGACCCGCGTGCGCGTCTGGAATGACGATGTGGCCGCCTACGACATGGGTGCAGTCGCCGCGCAGTGGTTCAGTGATTTTTTGGGTCAGCCGCTGCGACTGGTGCGCTTTGACCCGTCGCACCGCCGCTTGTCCAGCATGAAGTGGACGCAAGGCATTGAAGCCCCGAACCAGTTCAGCGACGGCTTTCCGGTGTTGGTGACCAGCACCGCCTCGCTGGCCGAGTTGAATCAGCGCTTGAACACCGCCGGTCACGCAGATGTGGGCATGGCGCGTTTCCGCCCCAACGTGGTGTTGGACGGCCTGGACGCCCACGGCGAAGATCATTTGGATACCTTGCACATCACCACCACTGATGGCGAGGCGGGCGATGCCGTGCAGTTGCAACTGGTCAAACCCTGCCCGCGTTGCCCGATTCCCAACATCGACCCCGCCACCGCGCAAAGCAGCCCCGAAGTGGGCGACACCTTGCGCAGCTACCGGCAAGACCCACGCGTGGACGGTGCCATCACCTTCGGCATGAATGCCATCGTGCGCAAAGGTGACGGCTTGGTGCTGCGCGTGGGGCAAGCGGTGCAGGCCAATTACAAATTCGACTGAGCGCGTCGCGGCTTACTGGCTGCTTTGCACTGTGCGGCCATTGAGCGGCTGCACCGGGCGAGCATTCATGGGGTAGAGCTTCTTGAATTGAGCCAACTGGGCTTTGGACAGCTCGACTGGCTCTTTGAGCACTTGCCAGCGCACCCCTTCGCTGCACGGCGGGGTGGTCAGTGAACCCTTGTAGGCGTAGTAGCCACGCGATGGCGGCAGCAAGTCCGCCGGGTTGAAGGACTCGGGCAGCGCAGCCTTGGCTTCTGGTTTGGAGGGCATGGCGGCAAACACTTTGTTCAGCGCTGGGTTGGCTTTGCCCAGCTTGAACAGCACGCCGACCACCGCCAGTTGGCCCGCTTCGTTGCGGTGTACCAAGTGGCCACCCAGCGGATAGCTGTGGCCTTGTACCTTTTCTTCGGCAGGCGTGTGGAAGTGAAATTGCAGCAGCTTGTAGCTGTCTGGCCCCAGTTTGAGCATGCCGCTGTCAGCCAAATTGACTTGGATGGTGTGGCCGTTGTTGAGCACTTCGGCTGCGCTGGCCTGATAGTCCAGCGTCAGTGCGGGCAAATCAGCCTTGTCGGCAGCGGGAATGTCGATAGGTGATTGATCCTTGCCCAGCTTGCAGGTGGCAAATTCAGGTTGCATATCGCCCCAGTGTGGGGCTGCGCCATGCCCGGCATAACCCCAATGAGCAGCGTGCGGATCGGCTGCCAGCGCAGACAGGCTGGCGCAAGCCAGGCTCAGGGCGATCCATCCAGTGTTGAGTTTCATAAGGTCTCCAAGGTTGTGTAAGTGGTTGCGCTTGAGGGGTGAGATGTCCGAAGACCAGGCATCATCCCAAAACTCGGTATGGCCTTCAATTGGTGAGTGATAGCCAATTGATAGCTTGCTTCTCTAGCATCTCTTTCACCGGCCCCATCTTCTTGAGGGCTGGACAGGAGACAACGACATGAACCGACGAGACCTCTTGGCCGCACTGGCCTTATCCCCCTTGGGCATACCTGTCGCGTTGGGTGCAGCAGCAACTGCCCGCGCGCCCGAACTCAAGCCCAGTTGGGCTCCGCTTGACAACTTGCGCATCTACATTCCGGCAGGCGAGGGCGGTGGTTGGGATCAAACCGGGCGTGCCTTGGGCAGTGCCATGTCCAGCGCCGGGTTGGTGCAGCAGGTCAGCTATGAAAACAAAGGTGGCAAAGGCGGCTTGCTGGGGTTGAGTGATTTTGTGGAGCGCTACAACCACGACCCGTCCGCATTGCTGATCGGCGGCATGGTCATGGTGGGGGCCATTGCCATGCACAAACCGCCCGTGGATTTGCGCCAAGTGCATCCGCTGGCCAGGCTGACCGCCGATTACCTTGTGCTGGCCGTGGCCCCCAGCTCGCCCTACCAGACGATGAGTCAGCTCACCGATGTCCTGCGCCGTCGCTTGGCCTCGGTGGTTTTTGTGGGTGGATCAGCGGGCGGTGTGGATCACATGCTGGCGGGCATGTTGGTGCGCCAACTGCGACTGGATCCGGCGCAGTTGCAGTACCTGCCCAGTGCCAGCGGCAAAGAAGCCCTCGACTTGCTGACCGAAGGTAAAGCGCAGATTGGCATCTCGGGCTACAGCGAGTTCAAATCTGCCATCACTTCGGGTCGCATCAAAGCGCTGGCGGTGTCATCGCGCAAATCGCGCAACGGCATTGCCTCGCTGACTGAGCAAGGGCTGCCTGTGGAGTTGGCCAATTGGCGCGGTGTTTTTTGTCCATCAGGCATTGACCCGCAACGCCAAGCCTTGCTGCAAGAGCTGGTCAAACTCAGCGCCGAAACCGAAGTTTGGAAGACGACACTGCAAACCAACAACTGGAGCGCATCCATCGCTTTGGGCAAAGACTTTACCGATGCGCTGGGCATTGAGCAGGGTATGGCCGAAGCCGTCACCTACATGCTCAAACTCAAGAGCTGACCTCTTGCTGGGGCAGCGGCAGCGCAGACACGGGGGCCGGTAAAATCGCGGGCTAACCCCAGATCTACCAGAAAGCCCCAGACATGAGCCTCCAATGCGGCATCGTGGGCCTGCCCAACGTCGGCAAGTCCACCCT